>CAVKJF010000010.1:0-19976 GCA_963656615.1 bacterium
AGTTTGTTGTACATGCCTGTAATAATAGGCACAATAATTCAGTATTTGCCAATCATAAATGAGTATATATCAAAAATCAATATTACCTTACCTTTACTAATTATTCTGTCAATAATATTATTACCTATTATAGTGTTGGTTGCTTTATGCTATACAGGAGTTTATTATCATTTATGGTATTTTCCTGCAATAATATTTTCTTTGATTGTTTTAAAAAAATGGAAACAAAAATTTAATATAAAATATTTATTAATAATTTCCTTTATATTATTATTGTTTGGAGCAACAGAAACTTATTATGGAGTTTTACCGTTATCAATAAAAAGAACATTATCTTATTATTATAATATTTTCTTTACTACTAGAAACTTCTTATTCTTTGGATTATTTTATGTAGTATTAGGTTATTATGTAGGTACAAAGGAAAAGGCATATTCAAAATATTGTTTTCTTAAATTAATTATTTCGTTTTTCTTATTAACTTTTGAAGCAATATTATTACATGATACTGATAGACTTAATAGTAATATTTTATTATCTTGTATACCATTAACTTACTACTTATTTATTTCAGCTATTTATATTACTAATAGCGTGAAATTAGATTTCCAATTTGGTACTTATTCTAAATATTATTATTTAATACATCCTATGGTAATTTTTGTTATATCTTTGTTGTATAAAAATATAAATTATTATCCATATTTAAACATTTTGATAGTACTACTGATTACACATATTACTTCAGCTTTAATAATTAAATTTAAGGAGAAAAACAGAAAGTTAATTATTTAATAAATTACAATTTAATAATTTAAAAAATTTCATTAAAAATTATTGACTCTCCCTTTAGAGTAGGTTGTATAAATAATTTGAGGAGGCAAGATATGTATAAAATAGGAGATTTTTCTAAAATGTCTAAAACCACCATAAAGGCATTAAGATACTATGAAAAAGAAGGATTATTAAAACCTGCTTTTATAGACCAAGATACGAGTTATAGGTATTATGAAAGTAGTCAGTTAGTTGATATTTCAAAGATAATATCCTTAAGGCAAATAGGATTATCAATTAAAGACATTAAAAAGGTTTTAGATGGACAAGATATGTCGTTAATTCTTAATAAAAGAAAAAATGAAATTGAGAAAAATATTGCTAATTTTAATATTGAGCTTTCTAAAATAAATTATTTATTGGAGGAAAACAATATGAAAAATGAGATTTTTATCAAAGACATTCCAGGTTACATTATTTATTATCGTGATGGAATGATAGCGGATTTTAGTAAAATTACAGAATTTGTTTTACAAGCAGGAACAGAATGTGCAAAAGCAAATCCAAACTTAAAGTGTATAAACCCAGATTATTGCTATATTAGTTATTTAGATGGAGAATACAAAGAAAAAGATATTAAGATTAGATATGCACAAGCAGTAGAAAAATTAGGAAATGAAACTGATAGTGTTAAATTTATGAAATCAAATCCTATTACAGCAGTATGTATTTATCACAAAGGAGCTTATAATAATTTAAGAGATTCTTATAATATTATTTTAAAATACATTGAAGATAATGGATATGAGATAATAGATAATGCGAGAGAATGTTATATTGATGGATGTTGGAATAAAGAAAATGAAGAAGATTATTTAACAGAGATTCAATTTCCTGTTAAGAAAAGATAAATACAAATTACAATTTATTAGTAAGATTATTTTAATTATAAATATTATTTCGTTATATATAGATGATAATTATGACTAACTCAACCAAGCGTTGAGTTGATTCAACTTCCTATTTATTTATTTAATTATAAAAAATATGTATAATTAAATTTGAAAGGAAGTAATGTCATGAAAAATAAAATATTATTAATTTTACTATTAATTGTTGGAATGATTAGTTTAACTGCATGTGGTAACAAAAAAGAAAAAATGAGTGATGCTTTAAAATTCAAAGAAGAATACGAGAGCTTTAATGGTGAAAAAAATGATTATTTTAAATATAGAAATTTATCTATAAACGAAAAGAATCCGTTTGTTTATACTACTGCTGAAGATGTTGTAGAAAGAATAGAGAATGAAGAAACATTTATTGTATATTTTGGTGATCCAGAGTGTCCTTGGTGTAGAAGTGTAATAGAACAAGCTATAGAATCTGCAAATGAAAATAGTATTGAAAAGATATATTATGTACGTATATGGAATGGATTCCATAATGAAATATTAAGAGATGAGTATGAATTAAAAGATGGAAATCCCGTAATAAAAAGTAAAGGAACAGAAGCTTATTATAAGCTGTTAGAATATTTTGATAAGCTATTAGATGATTACACATTAACTGATGAAAATGATAATACAGTTAAAACAGATGAAAAAAGACTTTTTGCTCCAAGTTTTATTTCTATAAAAAATGGTAAAGCAGAAGAATTAATTGAGGGGATATCTCAAAAGCAAGAAAACTTTAATTCTGAATTAAATGAAGAAGTAATAAAAGATGAAAAGGAAATATTTAATAATTTCTATGTAAAAACAAGTTTATGTACTGATAAATGTTAAAATTAGTTTAAAAATTAGAGTATCATTTCATTATGATTTTGAAGATGTAAGATAAATGTAGACATAAAAAAAGTGTCTGCATTTTTTGTTATAATAAAATAAAGGAGAAGATAATATGGCAAGTAAGGGACAAAAATTTAAATATTGGACAGCAGAAGAAAAATATAAAATAATTAAGCCAGCATTAGATTTAGAAAAAAGCACATGGGACATAACTAGAGAAACTGGATTAAATAATGGAATGATTAATAATTGGATAAAAAAATATCGGGAAACTGGAATTGATGGATTAACGCCTAAAAAGAAACCAGGAAATCCTTTATGCAAATATTCAAATAAGAAAAATTTAACAGATATAGAAAAACTAGAATATGAAAATATGAAATTAAGAATTGAGAATGAAAGATTAAAAAAAGGATACCTAGTGAAAGGAGATGGTTCAGTTGTAGTATTCAAGAAATAAAACAAAAGGAATTTGAAATTATAGAAATATTAAAGAAAGAATATTCAGTTAAATCATTATGTGAAGTAATGAATATTTCTAGAAGTGGCTATTATAAATGGTTAAAAACAAAGGATATATTAAATCAATATGAAATAAATCGTAGAGATTTAGAACCTTTAATAAGAGATATTCATAAAAGAAAACCAAGTTATGGTTATCATAGAATAAATGCAATAATAAGACGAGAAACTGGATGGTGTGTTTCTGATAATTTAGTTCATAAAGTTTGTAAGATTTTAAAAATAAGAAGTAAAGCTAGACATTATTCTATTTATAAAAAGCCAGGAGAAGAATCAATTAAATATCCTAATATAATAAATGGTAATTGGAATACAACAAGACCATTGGAAAAAGTTGTAACCGATACAACAATGATTTGGTTTAAAAGGCAAAGATATGATTGGACATATTATGTTGATGTTTTTAACGATGAAATAATAGGGTCTAATGTTAAACCTTATCTACATTGTAGTAATCCGATTAATCACAAATTAGCTTTAGAAAATATGCTAGAAAGCAAAATAAAAAGAGGATATGAATCCCAAGATACGATTATGCACTCAGATCAAGGAATCATATACTCATCAATCGCACTTTCTCAAGTACATAAAGATTATACCATAATTAGGTCGATGAGTCGAATAGCAACTCCAACAGATAATCCAATAATTGAGTCTAAAAATGGATGGTTAAAAAAAGAAATGTATATTGATTTTAATCAAGATGATTATGAAACTGTCGAAGAATATATAAGCGCAATTATTGATGATCATAATAATTATCGACCAAGTTATGCGTTAAAATATAAAACCCCAATTGAATATAGAACTCAACTAGGGTTTCAATAATACTTTTTAAGTGTCTACTTTTTATTGACAACTTCAATTTCATTATGATTTGATACTTTTTTTATTTTTTTTGGTATAATTTTATTGGTGATTATAAGTGAGTAAAGTAGTTAAGAAATATAAATATGGAATACTAGCGTTTTTACTTTCATTTTTAGTTGGATGCTTAGTAGTTTTACCTAATACAATTTTGGGGAAAGGATTATTTTTTTTAGGAGCAGATTTTAATTTACAACAAATGGTATTTGGTGAAGTTATTAATTACTCATTAAAAGATGGTAGTTATTTATGGACTTGGTTTAATGATTTAGGAAGTAACTTTATTGGAACATTTAGTTTTTATAATTTATTTAGTCCTTTTAATATTATTTCATATTTATTTCCTGCTACTTGGTATCCTTATTTATGTCCTGTTTTAATGATTATTAAGTTTGGAGTAGCTGGTTTAACTTCATATTTATTTATGAGACGTTATGTTAAAGATGAAAAGTTAGTATTACTTGGCTCTTTATTGTATTCTTTTTCGGGTTTTCAACTCACAAATATGTTATTTCATTTCTATGATTCTGTCGTTTTATTTCCTTTACTTTTATATGCTTTGGACAATTTAGTTTATGATAATAAAAAGGGTTATTTTGCTTTGACAGTTTCTTTGTTAGCTTTTACAAACTGGTTTATGTTTATAGGTGAAGTTGTTTTTGTTATTATTTATTATGTTGTTAAAGTTATTTGTAAGAGTTATGATTTTAATGTTAAAAAGTTATTTTCAATTTTATTAGAAGGAGTACTTGGAACATTACTTGCTAGTGTTGTTTTAATACCATCATTATTATTTACAATTTCTAATCCAAGAATTAATAGTAATTTTACTTTTATTAGTTCTTTAAAATATAGTAGTTTGATTAATTATATTGAAATATTTAGGTCGTTTTTCTTTCCTTCAGAAGTTATGATACCAAGAGCTTATTTAGATATTGCTAATTATGATAGTGTTGATTTATATCTACCTTTTATTGGTTCTGTTTTAGCAATTTCTTACGCGTTTAAAAGACCAAAAAACTGGATTAGTATATTAGTGTTTACATGTATTTTATTCATGTTTGTACCTATACTTAATAGTTCATTTTTTATGTTTACAACTAAGTATTATGCAAGATGGTTTTATATGCCAACGCTTGTTTTATCTTTACTTTCGATAAAATGTATAGAAGAAAATATTAGTATTAAGACTGGAGTTATTATTTCATTTTTAAGTTTAGTAGTGATGGTTTTATCATATTTGGTATTAACGTATAGACACCCAGGTATAGAATATATTCATGATATTAAATATATTGTTATGATGATTAGTTTTATGATTATTAATTTAGTTGTACTTATATTTGTATATAAATCTAAAAATAGGCTTAAGTATTTATTTGCTTTTGTGATACTATTTTCTGGTATCTGGTCTAATTATACGATTTATAAATATAGAAATAATAGTTTTGAGTATAACAAGAAATACTATAATTTTATGAATAGTTATAAAGAAATTAAGTTTGATGAGTTAGTTAGAAGTAATTCATTTTCTGATTGTTATTCTAATCAAGGAATGATTTTTAAGAATAGTAATTTGTTATCTTTTAATACTAATATGTCTGGATCGGCATTTGAATTTTATAATAGTGTTGATTATCCAAGACTTGTTTCTACCAATATTGAAGTAGATAATCCTTTAAATAATTTTTTATCTGTTAAATATTTTATTTCATGTACTAATGAAAAAAGAGAAGATTATGAACTTTATAAAGACACTAAAAATTATCAGATTTATTTAAATGATAATTATAAAGAGTTAGGATTTGTATTTAATAATTATATTAGTAATAAGGGTTTTTTAAGTAAAAATACCGAAGAAAAATATAAGATTATAAATGATATGATTATACTTAATGATAAACAAATTGATAAGTATAGGGAACTTTATAATGATGATGTTGAAGTTCGTTCTAATACTTTTAAATTTGTTAATAATGGTTTTAATGCAAAGATTGATGTTTCTAAAGATACTTTAGTTTTATATACAGTTCCATATGATGAAGGATGGAAAGCTTTTGTTAATAAAAAGGAAGTTAAAATTGAAAAAGTTGATAATGGTTTAATGGCTGTTAAAATAAATAAAGGTGTTAATAATATTAAATTTACTTATTATCCTTCTGGTTTAAAACTAGGGTTAATATTATCAATTGTTTCATATATTAGTTTATTGCTTTATATTATTTTGAATAAACACTATAGTAAGTAGCTATAGTGTTTTAGTATTTTTTAATAAATATTTCATATAATTAGATGAATGTTTATTGGAGAGATATTAATGAGACAATTTTTCAGTTATATGTTTTTAAGGATATATTTTTGGATACAGCTATTTATGTAAGAGTTTCTACTGAGGAACAAGCAAGAGATGGGTTTAGCGTCCATGCTCAAATGGATAAGTTAACTAAGTATGCTGAAGTAAATGACTGGAAAATTGTTGATTATTATATAGATGATGGTATTTCTGGAAAGAGTTTAAAAGAACGACCTGAGGTTTTAAGATTACTTCATGATGTTAGGACGGGTAGAGTTAAAAATGTTTTGGTTTATAAGTTGGATAGATTAACAAGAAGTGTAAAGGATTTAATATATTTAATTGAGTTATTTAGTGATAATAATTGTACATTTAATTCTCAGACAGAAAAAATTGATACTTCTAATGCTGTTGGGAGAATGTTTGTAAAAATTATTGGTATTTTTGCAGAATTTGAAAGGGAAAATTTGGCAGAAAGGGTCTCTTTAGGTTATGAACAAAAGACAAGAGAAGGTAATTATACAAATTGTAATGGAGTTTATGGATATGACTATGTACTTGGTGTTGGACTTAGAGTGAATGAAGAAGAATCTATTATTGTTAAAGATATATATCGATGGTATTTAAAAGGTAATTCAATGTTAGCTATTTCTAAGATGTTACAAGAGAGGAATATTCCTACTAAAAGAGGGGGAGTCTGGAGACAGTCTACTATTAAATCAATTCTTACTAATCCTATTTATATAGGTAATGTTAGATATGGTCTTAGAAAAAAGAATAAGTTTGAAGTTCCTGGTAAGAATATAGTTTCTATTGTTGATAGAGGAGATTTTTTTAAAGTTCAAAAAAAGTTTAATAAGAAGAGAGGTAGATAGTTGAGTTTTACCTTTTGTTATATTAAAATTATGTTAGAGGTGATGTTATGAGTAACGCAAAAGATTTTTTAGGAGAAATAGTTGAGGTACATATGGATAGACCCTTGGGTACGAAGCATCCAAAACATGGGTTTTTATATATGGTGAATTACGGGTATATTCCTAATACTATTTCTGCTGATGGAGAAGAACTTGATGTTTATGTTTTAGGAGTTTTTGAGCCGGTTTCTAAATTTACTGGAAAGGTTATTGCGATAGTACATAGAACTAATGATGATGACGATAAATTGGTTGTTGTACCTGAAGGAAAAGAATATTCAGATGAGGCAATAAAAGCACTTACAGAGTTTCAAGAAAGATTCTTTGAATCAGTTATTATTAGATAATTTTATAAGTTTGATTAATATTAGATGTATAATTTAAAAAGAAATAGTAATCGGTAGAATAGTTATTAATTTTTAAGGTTAGTTTGTATAAGAAATGATAATATGGAAGAAAGATGTGTAGTAATGAAGAAAATAGCAAAAAATTATTATAAAACGACTAGGTTTTTATTTTTGTATAAAAGTTTTTTATATCGTTTTGTAACTTTTACTACTGATTCTAAAGAACTTCAAGACCAGATAATAGTAAATGCTTTAAATATTAAAAATCGAAAAAAAAGAATAACTTATATTTATGATTCTGCTTGTAAAATTATAGATGATTATAATGCTTTTG
Organism: bacterium; assembly: GCA_963656615.1. Lineage (GTDB taxonomy): Bacteria > Bacillota_I > Bacilli_A > RF39 > UBA660 > CAG-877. Next base: position 7,839 of record CAVKJF010000010.1, read on the forward strand.
AAAATATATGTGGATTTAAAAATTGCCAGTGTTATCTTAATCGAAATACTAAGTATAAATATGGTTGTTGTAGATTATGTAAATATAAATCTGATACGGGTTGTCCAATTAGTAATTTGGCTTGTAAATTATTTAACTGTTCAGAGGTGTGTTCAAGAAGAAAAGTAATAAAATACGAGGATTTAAAAATATTAAAAGTTTTAAGTATAAGACAAAGATTTGTTGTTAAATCTGATTATTTTTCATTAAGAGAAGATGTTTTAAAGGATTTATATTGCTATACTTTGACTTTTGCTATTATAAGAATAATATTACGTTTATTTAAGAATATAATAGTCTGTAATAAAAAACATATGAATAATATATAATTTATTTATAAGATTAGTTTGCGATATAACTAATTTTTTTCTTTTTATTATGGTAATATTAACATACGACTAAACTTGTACGTTTTTATGAAGGAGCAGATGGATTAAAAACTGGACATACTGATAATGCTGGTTATTGTTTAGCAGCAACAGCTAAGAAGAATAATATGCGTTTAATTGCAATAGTTTTGGGTGAAGAAAATAGTAAGATTAGAAATAGTGAGACTATGGCTCTTTTAGATTATGGATTTATGAATACAAAGTTCAACTTATTGAAGAAGTCTGGTCAGGTTGTGGAAAAAATCAAATTAGATAAATCTAATCGTTCTATGGTAGATGTTTCATTAAAAAATGATTTGGGTGTTGTTGAATTAGTTGGTGATAAAAAACATAATTACAAATATAATATAGTTTTGGATAATATTAAATTACCTATTAAGGCAGGTAGTACAGTTGGTAAAATGATGGTATTAGAAAACGATAAGGAAATTTCTTCAACTGATTTAATTGTTAAAAAAGATGTTAAAGAGTTAAATTTTATAGAATTATTTTATAGTAGTATTAAGAGTATTGTATCTGGTCAATTGTAATGTAAATATTTTGGTTTTAGAGGAAATATAGATGTATTTCTTCTTTTTCTTTGTTATAATTGTTTTTGTAGTAGGAGGATGTATATGTCAAAGAATAAAAATAACTCTAAATATATAAGTACTGATAGTAAATTTAGTCGTTATGAAAAACTTAAAGATAATTATGATGATTTAGATATGTCTAAAACACAGCAACAACAATTAGTATTTGATGATGTTGACTTGGATGCTACTATAAATTTAGATACAAGTTTTATGGAGAAAAAAGATAAGAAGAAAGTTAAAAAGATAGTTGATGAAGTTGTTCCAGTACCTAAAGTTGATGATATTTATGAGGAAAAGAATAAATCAACTCTTATTATTGTTCTTTTAGTTATTGCTTGTTTATGTTTTGTTGCTTTTATTGCATATCATTATTTATTTTTTAATCATGATAAAAAAGTAAAAGTTGTTACTAAGAAAGAAGAGGTTGTGGAAAAAGTAGTTGATGATAATTATTTATTCTTGGGAGACTCAATTACTGAACAATATGATTTAAAAGAATACTATAAAGATTATCCTGTTGTTAACTCTGGTGTTTCTGGAGACTCTACTAGTAGTATAGTTGAAAATATGAAGAAAAGAGTTTATGACTATAATCCTTCTAAAGTATTTTTATTAATAGGTATTAATGATTTAAGAAAGGGAAAGGACAGTTCTGAAATAGTTTCTAATACTAAAGAAATAGTTAAACTTATTAAAGAGAATAGACCTTATAGTGAGATTTATTTAGAGTCTATTTATCCAGTTAATAAAACAGATGATGATAAAATTTCTGATAGTGTTAGAGATATAGAATTTGATAATGAAAAGATTATTGAGGTTAATGATTTATTAAAGGTTTTGGCAAAAGATGAAAAAATTACTTATGTTGATTTATATAATAAATTAGTTGATGGTGATGGTAATTTAAATATTTCTTATACTAAAGATGGTTTACATATTTCTTCTGAAGGATATGAATTTATTACAAAAGAATTAATGAAATATATTAAAGATTAATTGTTATTTTTAATATTATGACTGCATATATTTAAGTGTAGAAAGGAATGAATATATATATATGGAAACACTTAAAGTAAGCAGTAAATCTAATCCTAATAGTGTAGCAGGAGCTCTTGCTAATGTATTTAGAGAAAAAGGAGCTGTTGAAATTCAAGCTGTTGGTGCTGGTGCTTTAAATCAAGCTATAAAAGCAGTAGCAATAGCGAGAGGATTTGTAGCACCATCTGGAAAAAATTTAGTTTGTATTCCGGCTTTTCAGGATATAGCTATTGATGGTGAAGAAAGAACGGCTATTAAATTAATTATAGAGGCTAAATAGTCTCTTTTTTTTTATGTTTTTGTATGGTAAAATTATCATAATAGGAGATGTGATGTATGGAAGAAGAAAAAATTATTTGTAGTCGTTGCGGTGCAGAAATGAAAAAAAGTCAGCGTTGTTGTATTAAATGTGGAAATATTAATTACAGTCATCCTGATAATGCCTCAATGTTAAAATATGCTAATAATGGAACTAATAATTCATATGTTGTTGGAAACGGTGCTGTAGTTAGCCCGACTGTTAGTACTAGTATTGATAGTAAGTTTAATTATACGGTTTCTTCTAATGTTGGAAGTAAAGCGACTTGTGTATTTACTAATGTTTTTTTGTTTATACTTTCTGCAATTGGAATATTTTTAATGATTTATAACACTGGTGATGATATTGTTGATGTACTTACATCTTTAAATTTTATGATTGCTGTTTTAGCTTTATCTATTTGGGGCTTAACATTCATTGGTTTACAGTTTTTGTTTATGAAGGCTAATAAGCCATGGTGGAGTGCTTTAGTGCCGTTTTATAGTACTTATGTATATTTTGATATTACTATGGAAAAGGGCTGGATGTTTTTATTGGGCTTTATTCCTGGTGTTAACTTGATAGTATATTTAATTGCTAGTTTTAATTTAGGAAAAAAATTTGGCTATTCAGGATTATTCAGTCTTTTGCTTTTACCAATTGCTATTGTAGTTATGGGATTTAATACAGCTACTTGTTATGAAGGAGTTTATTATATACCTGAGGAAAATAACTCTAAAGATGGAAAACTTGATAAGGATTATAAGGTTAATAAATTTATTTTAATTTTTTATGGTGTTATAGCTGCTGCTTGTATTAGTATGGTTGCTTATTATTGTTATACAAATGGTATGAAATTAACATAAAAATAGGTGTGGAATAATTATTTAATCTTGAAATGGAGAAAAAATTGATATTGATATTTTTTTAAATATGACATATAATATTAACAAGTCGATAATTAGAACTAATAATAAGACTATTTAAGCGAAGAGAGGTCATGTTTGGTGAAAATGACTATTAAATACTTATTTATCTACTCTATAGATGATGTTTTATCCGGTTAATACCGTTATCTAATTAAGTTAAATAAAGGATGGCACCGTGCTATTTAGCACTCCTTATAGTGTCATTCTTTTTATTTTTAGGAGGCTTTTATATGATTAATTTTAAAGTGTATTTTGTCTCGAGTAGGACATTGTAAAATATATTATTAAAATAGAAAAAGAAATGAGGAATAGATATGATAGATATTAAATTAATAAGAGAAAATAGAGATTTAGTTAAAGAAAATATTAAGAAGAAATTTCAAGATGAGAAATTACCATTAGTAGATGAGGTTTATGAACTTGATAAAAGAGTACGTGAAGTACAAACTACAGTTGATGGATTAAAAGCTGATAAAAATAAATTATCAAGTGAAATTGGAAAACTAATGAGTGAGAAAAAAGTAGATGAAGCTAATAAAGTAAAAGAGAAGATAGCTGAAAGTGCTGATGAAATTAAGAAATTAGAAGAAGAACAAGTAAAATTGACAAGTGAAATAAGAGATAAAATGTTAGTTATTCCACAAATTATGGATCCTTCTGTACCTATTGGTGAAGATGATAGCTGTAATGTTGAAGTGGAAAAATTTGGTGAACCAGTTGTTCCAGATTATGAAATTCCATATCATGCTGATATTATTGAAAAATTAAAAGGAATGGATAAGGATGCTGCTGGTAGAACATCTGGACAAGGATTCTATTATTTACTTGGAGATATTGCAAGACTTCATGAAGCAATGCTTGCTTATGCAAGAGACTTTATGATAGATGCTGGTTTTACTTATGCAATTCCACCATTTATGATACATTCTGATGTTGTTACTGGTGTTATGTCTTTTCCAGAAATGGAAGCTATGATGTATAAAATTGAAGGTGAAGATTTATACTTAATTGGAACTAGTGAACATAGTATGATAGGTAAGTTTAAAGATCAAATTATAAAGAAAGAAGAATTACCAATACATATGACAAGTTATTCTCCTTGTTTTAGAAAAGAGGGTGGAAGTCATGGCTTAGAGGAAAGAGGACTTTACCGCGTTCATCAATTTGAAAAACAAGAAATGATTGTTATATGCGAGCCAGAAGAAAGTATGGATTGGTATAATAAAATGTGGAAACTTACAGTTGATTTCTTTAGAAGCTTAGATGTTCCTGTTAGACAACTTGAATGTTGTTCTGGAGACTTAGCTGATTTAAAAGTTAAATCATGTGATATTGAAGCTTGGAGTCCTAGACAAAAGAAATATTTTGAAGTTGGAAGTTGTTCAACATTAGGAGACGCTCAAGCTAGACGTTTAGGTATTCGTACTAAAGGAGAAAAAGGAACATATTACTTACATACTTTAAATAATACTGTTGTTGCTACTCCTAGAGGATTAATCGCTGTAATTGAAAACAATTATCAAAAAGATGGAAGCATAAAAATACCTAAAGCTTTGCAAAAATATATGGGTGGTAAAGAATATATAAAATAAAAGTGTAGTTATCTACACTTTTTTTTGTTATAATTATATTAGATAGGAGAAGACTTTGAAGATTTCTATCGAATATATAAAATAAGAAAGAGGTATTTTATGGGATTTATTAAAGCTTTTACTGGTGCTTTATCTGGATCTTTTGCTGATCAATGGAAAGATTTCTATGCACCAAGAACTGATGTACCTGCAACAGCTGCGTTATTTCAAGCAGTACCATCTGGTACAAATGCTGGACGTGGTGAAAACTACAAAGGTTCTGAAAATATTATTACTAACGGAAGTAAGATGATTGTTCCTGAAGGAACAGCATTAATCACAGTTCAAGATGGACAAATTACTGGTTTAATTGCTGAAGCTGGTGGTTATGAATTTAAGAGTGATGATGTTAACTCTAAATCATTATTTGCTGGTGATGGTATTTTATCATCTACATTAGGACAATCTTGGGAAAGATTTAAATTTGGTGGACAACCAGGTTCTCAACAATTAGCATTTTATGTTAACTTAAAAGAAATACCAAATAATAAATTTGGTACTCAATCTGAAATTTATTGGGATGATGCTTATCTAAATGCACAAGTTGGGGCAATTACTAGAGGAACTTATAGTATCAAAATAGTTGATCCAATATTATTTGTTAAGAACTTCGTTCCTGTTAGTTTTTTACAACCTGGAGCACCTGCATTTGATTTTAATGATATGGATAATGATGCTAGTAATCAATTGTTTAGTGAAGTAGTTGGTACTTTATCAGCAGCATTTTCTAATTATACTAATGATCCAAGTAAGGGTAATCGTATTTCTAAAATTCAAGCTGATCAAATTGGATTTGCTCAAGCAATGGCTAAGGCAGTTGAAGATGCATATCAATGGAAAGCTTCTAGAGGTTTAGAAATTGTTAAAACTGCAATTCTTGCGATTGAATATGATGAAGATACTAAGAAATTACTTAGTGATGTTAAGAAAGCTGATGCTTTATCTGGTAATAGAGGTAATTCATTCATGCAACAATCTATTGCTCGTGGCGTACAAGCAGCTGGTGAGAATCCTGCTGGTGCTGGAGCAACAATGGCATTTATGGGTATGGGAATGAATGCTGCTAATGGAATGGCACAAAGTACTCAACAAGCAGAAGCTGGTACCAATCCATTTATTAATGTAGGGGCTGCACAAGCTACTGCTACTCCTGCAGCTGATCCTTATGAGGAATTAAAAAAAGCTAAAGAATTATTAGATGCTGGAGTTATTTCTCAAGCAGATTTTGATGCTAAAAAGAAAAGTTTATTAGGTATTTAGTCTATGCAGGATGAAGAAAAGAAGGGTATACCTGAAGTTAATAATTCTTCACCTACGATAGTCCAAACTGATGTTGGTGCTAAAGATGGACAAGAAAAATGTCCAAAATGTGGTGCTACTGATATTAGTTTAAATGTTTCGACAGGTAAATTAAGATGTAATTTCTGTCGTCATGAATTTGAAAGTGAAAAAATATCTGGTATGCAAACAGATATTAAAGAGTTGTCTGGCGAGATTTTAGGATCTGGGGCAAAAGATATAATCGCTGATACTAAAGATGTACTTACATTTAAATGTAGTAGTTGTGGAGCGGAAGTAGTTGTTGATACTGCTTCTTCTACACAAGCTAGATGTCACTGGTGTCGTAATGTATTATCAGTTAATCAACAAATTCCAAATGGAGCTATTCCAGATGTTGTTTTACCTTTCTCAGTAACTAAAGATGTTGCGAAAGGTCAAATAGAAAAATTTGTTGGTTCTAGAAAATTTTTTGCTCATCCAAAGTTTAAAAAAGAATTTACTACTCAAAATATCATGGGTGTATATTTTCCATATATGTTGGTAGATATTAATTCACATGTAAAATTAGTAGGACAAGGAGAAAAATTAGTTAGAACTTATACAAGAGGATCTGATGAAAATTCTAGAACCTATTATGATGCTGATTTGTTTAATGTAGGAAGAGAATTTGATTTTTCTATTGAAGGTTTAACAGTTGAATCTAATTCTGACAGACTTAATAATACATCGTCTGCTAAGACCAATAATGTTATTAATGCTATAATGCCATTTGATATAGAAAACTGTGTTAAATATAACGCTAACTTTTTAAGAGGTTATACTTCTGAAAGAAGAGATGTTAATATTGAGCAATTAAAGCCTTTAGTTAAGGAACAAGCTCAAGATGTTGCGAGATTTGCAGCTAATGAATCTTTAACAGAATATAATAGAGGTGTTGCTTGGAGTCAAGAAGATTTTGATGTTAAAGGGCAACAATGGAAAGCAGCATATTTGCCAGTTTGGTTATATAGTTATCAACAAGTAAAAGGTAATAAAAGTATTTTACATTATGTGGCAGTTAATGCTAGAACTAAAGAGACCATGGGTAGTGTACCAATACATATGCCATTATTGATTTTAGTTTCACTTTTTGTAGAATTTTTAGGATATTTAGGAATGACTTATATAGATTTTGATTATAATTATATATTCCTATTATCTGGTATTTTATATTTCATTATTATGTATTCTAGATATCGTAATTCTGGTGCTAGACATAAACATGAATTAGAAACTAAAAATGAAGTACGTAATTTACATAGAACTGATAATTATGTAAAAAGACTTACAGAATTACAAAATTCTCATATGTCTGGTGCTAATAATACTTCTGTCAATGGTTCCTTTGGCTCAGGTAATATTATTAATACAATAGTTGATAATATTAATATCAATATAAAATAATTATTTTTAAGGACGCTTGATAGCGTCTTTTTCTTTTGATATAATCTTTATAAGAGAAGAGTGTGATAATAATGGTGTATCTTTATAAATGTAGTAATAATACTTGCTCTTTTAAATTTTTGGCGACAAACAATACTTTTACTAGTTGTCCTAATTGTTGTGAAAAAATTGATATTGTGGATGAGAATTATGAACTACCAGTAAAACAATATATACCTTTTAGGTACAATAAAGTGCAAGCAAATCGTTCTATTAAAGAGTTTTTTGAAAAAACACTTATACCTATCTCTTTTAGAAAAAATAGTAATGTTAAGGATATAGTGCAAATTTATTTACCTTTTTTTATTTATGATGTTGTTGTTGATGGTGAATTAGCTTTTAATTCTAATGATTATCGTTATTTTAAAGATAAAACCTATGATTATAAAGAGACTTCTAGTTATCTAGTTAGAAATAATAATCATTTAGAATTTAATGATATTAGGTCTTCTAGTATTTCTTCGTTACCTGATAGTTTTTTAAAATCTTCTTTTTATTATGATGAACTTAGTTATTTTGAGGGTGTTGATGATATTTTAGTAGGTCTTGGTGATTTAGATAGTGAAAGTAAGTTGGATGAAGTTCAGGCTAAATGTATAGATGCTAGTATTTCTGCTGTTTCTAATCGTATTAAACATCAAGAAAATGTATTGAATAATAATAGTATTAATGTTACTAGTGTTTCTACTAAAAGTGTTTTGTTACCGTTTTTTATCCTTAATAAAAAATATAGAGATAAAAATTATATGATAATTGTAAATGGACAAACGAATAAGGTTATATTTAGTAGTGATAATATGATTTATGGAATTAAAGAAGTCGTTATTTTTAGTATTTTGTTATTTATAGTACTTTTTTTAATAACAAGTCTAATTGTGTATTTTGTATATAGGGTGTTTTAGATGAAGAGATTTATTATATTTATATTTGTTTTTATTTTTGGTTTTTGTGTTTTAGATGTTTGTGCTTCTGATAAGTATCAAGTTAGAACGGATGATGATTATGGTGTTCCTAGTTATGTACACGTTACTGATAGTAATAGAGAAGCTGTTTTAAGTACTCCTTTAGTTGATAGTAGTGAGAAAATTTATGACTTTGCCGGTAAATTTTCTTCATCTGAAGAGAAACGTTTATATAAACTAGTTTCTAAATATATTGATACTTATGATATGGATATGGTAATTGTTACTATTAATGATAATCCTAAAGAGAGTGCTACTGCATATGGACAGGATTTTTATGATTATAATACATTTGGTATTTCTTATGATCATGATGGTATTTTGTTATTATATGATTTTTATTATAATAGAGTTTCAATTGTTACTACTGGTAAAGCAAGTTACATGTATCAGACTCTTCGTATAAAAGCTTTGAAAAAAGTTATTGCTGATAATATTAAAACTGGCTATTATGAGGCTACTGTTTCTTTTATTGATCAGGCTTCTTCATTTAGTGAACTTGGTTATCCTACAATAACTGGTGCTGAGCCTAAAAGAACGGGTGTTAAGTTATTGAAAGTTTTACCATGGCCTGGTATTATATCTTTTTCTATAGTAACTACAGCTATTTTAATTGTACTTATAATAAAAAATAAAAAAGTTGTTGTTGGTAAACTTACATATAAAAAATATCTGAATTATAAGAAATTCAAATCAGAAATTATAGAAGATACTTTTATTAATAAAACTTTGGATAAAAATAATAAAATTTAGTAAACGGTTTAACCGTTTTTTTCTTTTTACTGTATAAAATTTTAGTATTTTTTACATAATTAGAATAAGTAGAAAGAAGGGTTAAATTTGACAAAAAGCAATTGTTCTGGTAGAATATATAACTGTCACGTGAACAAAGAGGTGTTTGAAATGTTTTATGACAAGCAACAAGCTATAAATGCTTGTTCTACAGATCCGTCCCTGATTTTTAATGTTATTAAGCACGGATACTACGATGTAGTTGAAATATTAATAGATAAAAATAAGGTTGACGTAAATGTTTGTGATGGGGCTGGCAACGATGTTGTTACAAGATTGTTGAAGGCTAGACAGTATGATTTAGTTCTTCGTTTAATGAAGAAGAGAAATTGGGATGTTAATCATCAAAATGTTGAAGGAGATACCTTTGGACATATTCTAGTTTGTGATAGTTCTGTTGCGACTATTAAAATAGTTGAACAATTAGTAAAAAAGAAAAACTATCTTCCTAATATTAAGAATAATAAGGGAGAAACAGTATTAGATAAAGCTATCAATAGTAATTATATTTGTTGTGCATTTAAAATTTTAGAGGATAAAAGATTTAATAATATTGATGTTTCATCTTTTAAGAAGTTATGTAATGCATGTATAAATAATGTTTACTATGGTAAGTATTCTAAACTTAATAACTTAGAAGTAATAGTTGAAAACTTGGAGAAGAAAGAACTTGTTCCTAGTATGACTAGACTTTTAGAAATAATAGTTGAACGTTTAGATGAGATTAAAAGTGAATTAATGAAGAAGAATGGTTTTAAGACTTTAGAACAGATAATTAATTCGTCAATAGAGGCAACTGCTTAGTTGCTTTTTCTTTTGTTTTAAGTTATTATATTTTAGGAATGGAAGTGATATTTATGCATTTACCAAATTATAAAGATGCTAGACGTAGAGAAGATAAAGATTATAAGAGAGTTGACTTTAAATTTGATAGTAAAATTAAAGATAAATATAAGGGTAAGACTTTTTATTTGAAGACTTATGGATGTCAAATGAATGAACATGATAGTGAAAATATAGAAGCTTTACTTACTGGTCTTGGATTTAAAAAAGTTGACAATTATGAAGATGCTGATTTAGTACTTTTAAATACTTGTTCTATTAGAGAAAATGCTCATAATAAAGCTTTTGGTATGTTAGGTAGACTTAAACATTTAAAGGCACAGAAAAAAGACTTAATAGTTGGACTTTGTGGCTGTATGGCACAAGAAGCTAGTGTAGTTGAAGAAATTATTAAGAAATACCCATGGGTTAACTTTGTCTTTGGTACTCATAATATGTATCAATTACCTAATATTATTGATAGAGCGATAGAAGAGAATAAACAGCAAATAGAAGTATTTTCTAAAGAAGGTGATCTAGTAGAAGGATTACCTGTTATTAGAACTAATAATTATAAAGCTTATGTTAATATTATTTATGGTTGTAACAAGTTTTGTACATATTGTATAGTTCCTTATACTAGAGGAAGAGAAAGAAGTAGAGCTAAAGAAGATATTTTAAAAGAAGTAGATGAACTTATAAAAGATGGATATAAAGAAATTACTTTACTTGGACAAAATGTTAATGCTTATGGAAAAGATTTATATGATGACTATACACTTGGTAATTTATTAGAAGATATTGCGAAAAAGGATATACCAAGAGTTAGATTTATGACTTCTCATCCTTGGGATTTTACAGATAACATGGTTGAAGTTATTGGTAAATATAAGAATATTATGCCAAGTGTTCATTTACCAGTACAGTCTGGTTCTAGTAGAATATTAAAGTTAATGGGTAGACGTTATACTAGGGAAAGTTATTTAGAATTATTTAATAAAATTAAAAAGACTGTTCCAGGTGTTGCGATTTCTACTGATATAATTGTAGGTTTTCCAGGAGAGACTGAAGAAGACTTTTTAGAGACTTTGAGTTTAGCTGAAGAGTGTAAATATGATAATGCCTTTACATTTATATTTTCTAAAAGAGAAGGAACTCCTGCTTGTTTATTAAAAGATGAGACAAGTGAAGAAGAAAAAGAAAATAGATTACAAAGACTTAATAAGGTTGTTAATAAATATTTCTTGGAAAACAATAAAAAGTTAGAGAATAAAATAGTGGAAGTATTAGTAGAAGGTGTTTCTGAAAAAGACAATATGTTTTATGGATATACAGATACTAATAAACTTATTAATTTTTCAAGTGAAAAAGAAGTTGTGCCAGGGGATATCATCAAAGTAAAAGTAGTTGAGGCTAAAACTTGGAGTTTAGATGGTGAAGCTATTTGAATGAAACATTAAATGAAGTTATTAATACCATTATTAATAGCGAGGATTATAAAAAATGTATTGAATTAAAAAATACTATGTCCTCTAATGAAGAATTAGTATTATTAATTGAAAAGATAAAAAAACTACAAAAAAAATATGTTAATATAAATGATCAAGAGATACTTGTTGAACTAGAAAAGTTAGAAGAAGAATTAAATAATATACCTATTTATGTTATTTATATGCAGTATCTAGAGAAGGTTAATGAAAAAATTGAGTTTGTAAAAGATGAACTTAATAATTATTTTTATGAAGTTTTGAATAAGTAAAAATTACATTCTAGCTTGAATGTAGTTTTTGTTTGAAAAAAATTATGTGTTTTTTGGTAATATTTTATATCTTTAGCATAAATTAAATTAGGAGGTTTACGTATGGCTAATTATAAAGAAATTGTTACTAAGGCAGTAATT
>CAVKJF010000011.1:0-13292 GCA_963656615.1 bacterium
ATAAAATGGTGGGCGATATAGGACTCGAACCTATGACCCCTTGCTTGTAAGGCAAGTGCTCTAACCAACTGAGCTAATCGCCCAAAAAATAACCAGTTGACAGTATTTAATATACCAATTAATATGGACTTTGTCAACCTTTATATAATATTTTTTTTATTTTTTTTCAATACTGCTGTTACTTAAACTTTTAATTTTACTATTTATCCAATAATTAAGCTTGTTTTGCAAATTGGTAAATCCAGATGGTGTTTCAATTATTTTCACCTTAGGAATCTTCGACTCTCTATATTCAATTCCTTTTATACTCAACTTTACATGATGTTCTTTCTCATTTTCTTCCAATACTTTTGCATTAATAGTTTCACCAATTTTTACATAATCGTGAATATTTCTAACAAAATTATCTGATATTTCGGATATATGAATTAGACCATTGTAGTAATCATCTAAACTTACAAAGATTCCATATTTTTCTATTCCTGTGACACATCCAGTTACTATTTCTCCTGTTTTATATTTTTTCATTTAATACACCTTCTTTGATATTATATCATTTTTATTTTGACATAACAAGTTTTCTTTTGCTCTACTTTGTTAAGAAAAATTATAGGCAATTATTTTAATTATATAATTTCTTTACTTCTATTTTGTTTAAAGTTATAATATTACTGGTGATAAAAATGAAAGACGACATAGAATCGAGAATTAAAGTAGTAATAGATAAAATTAGACCTTTTCTAATAAGTGATGGTGGAAATCTTGAATTTGTAAAGTATGAAGACAATATAGTGTACGTTAAACTTATGGGTGCTTGTCAAGAATGTTCAATGTTAGACATAACCTTAAAGGATGGCATTGAAGAACTATTGATAAATGAAATTCCTGAAATTAAAGAAGTTAGAAATGTAGATTAGTTAAGATTTTATAACCAATCTACTTTTTTTATTGACTCATACTTATTTATAATAAAATATATGTCTTTTAAATATGCTTCATATTCTGTACTTCGCTTTATTATTTCTGTAATTTCAATTTCGCTTGCATTTTCATTTATGACAAGTTCGTATTGATCAAAATAAAAACTGGGATATAGCATTCGACTAAATAGTCTTATGTATCCTTCTTTAGTACATCTAAAATTTCTAATAATTGGTTCTATGTCAGTATTCAAATATTTTTTACTTAAAAACAAATATTTTAAATACTCACTTAATTCTCTTTCTCTATAATCAATTATGTAGAACAACGGATTTAAATAATTTTCTTTTTCTATTCTTTTGTGACAAATCTTTTTTTCTTCCATACTGTTGGGCTCTGTAATGTTCTGAGCTATGTATGATATTGCATTCTCAGCCATTCCTATATAATAATTCAAGCTTTCTAGCATTTTGTAGTTATATTTTTTTAAATGCTTGTATTGATATTCAAAATAATCATTTTTCTTAGTCCATAAATCATACCATGAGCTTCTGTCTAACTTATAATTTTTATTTTGAATTTTAATTTCTCCTAGTTTTATATTCATATTTTGCTTTGATGGTATTCTCATTAAAACATATAATTCATTTTTATATAATGTAAAAATACTGTTATCCTTGTTTAAAGTTATTTTATATATACCATCCACATTCATTGTAATGTTATATATCTCAATAGTTTCTTCTTGACTTGTAATTTTACTAAATATGTATATGTCGTTTTTATGTTTTATGTAAGTTTCTTTTCCAGACTTTAATAATGAAACATTTTCAAAATTATAATAATATTCAATTGTATTTTTCATATTATCAACTCATTTAATTTTATGACAAAAAAAAGCAAACAATTCAATTATTTGCTTTTTGTATCTTATCCAATCACGGCTAACATTTCGTTAATCGTATTTTTATATTCTTGTTGCATTGATGAATACTCTTTTTCTTTGGCAATGTACTCTTGACTTTCTTCAGAATACTTTCTAGCTTCTGCTTCTTTAGCAAGTCTTTCTTTTTCTAGTTCTTCGTTGTGTTTTTCTAATTTTTTAATAGTTTCCATTAATTCTTCTTGAACTGCTTCTGCTTCTTTCTTCTCTGCTGCTGCCTTTTCCTTAGCTTTTATGGCATCAGCCTTTGCTGTTTCAACATTCTTTTGAGCTTCATTAAGTTGAGCTTTTAGCTGTTCTGCTTTTGCTAAATACTCCTTTAATTGACTTGGAGCAACAATACTCTTAAAATTTGCATTTTCGGTTTTATCGTCATTTTCTTCAATAGAAATTGGACGAGCAACAGTTTCCTCTATTACAATAGGAGAAACTATCGATTTTGCTTTTTCTTCTTCATCTGTAACTAGTTTGAATTTATTATTAATATTTTTTAAATCATTTACAATGTCAATTATTGGCTTTGCTTGCATTGGCTTTATAACATTTTCAGTAATGACATGTGAATCCTCACTATATTTTTCTATTTTTGCATTTGTAGAACCATTTTTTGTTATCTTTATTTCCTCTGGTTGTGTTTCTTCTACTTTATGTTCATCTACTTCAGATGTATCCACACCGGCATTACAAGCAATAGAATTGTTTAATAGCATATTTTGTTTCATGCTATCTTTGACTTTTAATGCTCTTTTGCCTACTAATTGCGGAAGTAATCTTCCTTCAACCTTCAACATAAAAACTCTATCTTTTAATCTAACATTCTTGCACTCTAGTTTTTCATAATTTTTATTTTCAATATGAACAACTATACTTTCAGGCACGCTGATAGGTTGTACGTTTTCTGAATTTGACATTTGATTAGTTTCTGGATTTTCTCTTGGAATCACTATATTTTTACAAAAGTCAGTATACTTTCTTATGATATTTGAGTATGACTCTTGTTTGAATTTTATTTTTTTAGAGTCGGAACTTAATTTTATTGTGCCTAATTCAACACTTAATAGTTCCACATTTGATATTATAGACATTTTAAAACCTCCTACTCTGCTTTAGAAAGTTCTCTTAAAACATCTTTTATACGATTCCATTCTTCTTCACTTTCAACGCCTAAAAGTTTTGGTTCTTCTCCAGAATGATCTATGTTAGATACATAAACTGTAATATTCTCATTTTCATCCTTTTCATTCTTTGTATATACTACATATTCTTTATTTGTATCCTTAAATTCAAACGCTAATATAACTTCTACATCTTCTATAGAACCGTCATTAGCAACGATTGACATTACCTTTTTTTCTATTTGATTTTCTACCATACGTATAGCCTCCCATATTATTCTTATATTATCATTTTATCACATTTTGTGACAATTACAAGCATTTTACTTAATTTTTTTCAAGAGAAAGGTTTTAGCTCCATAGCTGCAATATATTTCTTTATATTTATCAAGACCTTTTATATTATTTATTTTTGTGGCTTTTTTGTTGTCACAACTGTTGTATCCTTTTAGTCTAACCTTTTCATACGAATAGTCGCCAAAAATGTAATCATAGTTGTCAAAGTAATCAGTTATTTTTTCTTCTAATTCACTTACATTTAAACAATTGCCAATGTTCTCAATTACTTCATATTTTATACCATTAATTTCTACCGTTTTCATATTACACCTCGCCTCTATTATACCATGCACAACTTAAAACATAAATATTTTAAATGACAAAGTTTATATTATGTTTTTTTCATATTTAATTATATTTATTTGTCTTTTACTTTATTTTAATACCTAAAGTTATTTTGTTGGTAAAACGTTTAAACTAGAATTTTTCTCGAGCGATGATAGATAATAATTTGGAATCTCTCCTTGAATTATTTTTACTGTTATAGGTGCTTCAATAGTTAATTTTTCTTTTTGTGACATAGCTGGCATTACTACTTGTTCTTCTACAACTACTAATATATTTATTTCTATTGCTAAATAGTTAATACCATAGTCCTTTATTTTTGTATTAAGGCTTGATTCTACTTGACCTATAAACGACATTTTTATAGGTATACTTGGCCCTACGTTTACAAACAAAGAGTTTTTTCTTAATTAGCCAATGGGCACCTTACAAATTACTCCGTTTTTGGAAAATTTTTCCATTTTAAAACCTGATGATATGGCTAGTTCTTTTATTTTTCCATCTTCTAAATTTGTTAATCTATTGTGTATTTCCTTATTTACTTTAGACAATAGATGATTCACTTGCTTTGTATTATAGTCTAGAATTTCTACTTTTCCGTTGTTACTATTTAATTTGAATAAGTCGTCAGTCATTTCTTCTTCTATTATTTCATTCACTGATGAATTTATTACATTACTGGCAAATCTTTTGGCTTCGATATTTACATACCTTTTTAAAATTGGACTGGCGGTTTTTCCTAATTCATTTAATAAAAAAAAAGAAAAAATAGTCGCTAAAAATATCATTAAAAAAACGAATTTCAATTTAGTCATGAAAACCATTTTTTACCAAAATTACATCTTCGCCTATTTTGGTTATATCTTTCCAATTGATTTCAGTATCATTTTCACGACCTATTGAAAAAAATGTTTTATTGGCCTCAATTACTAATGACTCTATTGTTCCATCATTATTAATGTTGGCATCTATGATACTCCCTATATTTTTTCCGTCATTTATATTAACAATACTTTTTGTCTGTAAATCCGATAAGCGCACTACGATCACCTACTCAATTAAATATATTCTAAATTTTCTTGCGATATTACTTTAGAACTTTCTTTAATTGTTTTATGGCTCTTTTTTCTAATCTTGATACTTGGGCTTGACTGATACCTATTTCATCAGCAATTTCCATTTGAGTTTTTCCAATAATGAATCTGTTGTCTAGGATTTGTCTTTCACGTGCATCTAGCATATCCATTGCTTCATCTAGCGCTATTCTATTTGAAAAATCTTGTGAGCTTTCTTGTTTATCTTCTATTTGGTCATATAAATAAATAGTATCCCCACCATCATTGTATACTGGCTCAAACATGCTTACTGGTTCCTTCAAAGCTTCTAGGGCGTTTATTATTTCACTACTTGATATTTCTAGTTTTTCAGCAACATAATCTATAGATGGTTCCATACCTGTATCTTGTAAGTATTTTTCTTTTATTTTTAGAGCTTTGTACGCTATATCTTTTAATGAACGACTGACCCTAATTGTATTATTATCTCTTATGTATCTACGCACTTCCCCTAGTATCATTGGAACTGCATATGTTGAAAATTTCACTTCATGTGATAGGTCAAAATTATCTATAGCTTTTAGAAGTCCTATACAGCCTATCTGGAATAAATCATCCATATTGTCTGTTCTATTAACAAACTTTTTTAATATTGACAGTACTAACTTTAAGTTGCCTTGAACTAGTAAATTTCTAGCCTCTTCATCATTTTCTTGTAACCTTTTAAATAATTCTGTCATTTCTTCATTACTTAGTACATTTATTTCATTTGTATTTATACCTGTTATTTCTACTTTGTATTTTGCCATTAAAAAGCTCCTTTCTATCTAATTGTGATAAAAAAGAGTTTTTTTTATTCATATTATTAATATTTTGTTAAAAAGCTTTCTTTTTGGGAATCTTTTTTTATAGTTAACACTGTATCAATATTAACATTTTCTGATGATTTAAAAATATTGTATGGAATATTTTTATTTTGTTTTTCTAAAGATTTAATTAATTCTTTTATTTCTTGACGTTTTGAATCTTTTTTTGTTTCTTTATTTGTGAACTTGCAAGCACAATTGATAAATTCAAGATTGTTATACTTTGCCCAGCGAATGATACTTTCTTCTCTTACTAAATATAATGGTCGAATTAGTTCCATGTTTTCAAAATTCGTACTTTTTAGTTTTGGCATCATACTCTTATATTCACCAGCATAGATGATTGATAACATGATGGTTTCTATTACATCGTCGAAGTGATGGCCAAGGGCGATTTTGTTGCAACCTAATTCTTGAGCTCGAGCATATAAAAAACCTCTTCTCATTCTGGCACATAGATAGCATGGCGAATCACTTGCTAACTTATCAGTTACATCAAATATATTTGAATTATATGTTTTTATATCTATTCCAAGTGTTGCGGCATTGTTTTCAATTTTTTTTCTATTCAACTCATTATAACCTGGATCCATTACGATATACTCTAAATCAAATTTAACTTTGCCATGTTTTTGTAGTTCTTCTAGACATTTAGCTAAAAGGTTTGAATCTTTTCCACCAGATATGCAAACAGCAATTTTGTCTCCTTCTTTTATAAGTTCATAGTCTCTTACAGCCTTCATGAATGGGCGCCAAATATCTTTTCTGAATCTTGTAATTATACTTCTTTCAATTTCTTCTTTAACTGTCATTTTATCAACCTACTTTAATCTCTTTCTAAATAGTCGCTTCCCTTAAATGGCTCTTCGCGTAGTAAGTCATTATAGTCTTGTTGACGTAAAGCTTCATATATTACTATAGCAACACTGTTTGAAACATTTAGCGCTCTTACTTTGTCAGTCATAGGAATTCTCATACAATGTTCTAAGTCTTCTTTTAAAATTTCTTTAGGTATTCCAGTTGATTCCTTGCCAAAGATAAAGTATAAATTTTCATTTGCTTTGTTACTGTAATCAAAACTTGTATGTGGCTTTTTTCCATATCTTGTAAAGTAGTAATATATACCAGGATTTTTTTCTTTGAAGTCTTCATAGTTTTCATACACTTCATACTCTAACTTATCAATATAGTTTACGCCTGATCTTTTTAAATGAGCATCATCTAAGACAAAGCCTAACGGTTTTATTAGGTGAAGACGCGTATTTGTTGCAACACAAGTTCTCATGATATTACCCGTATTTTGTGGGATTTCTGGTTCAAATAATACTATGTTGTTCATAATTTTACTCCTAACTAAAAGGAGATTAATCTCCTATTTTATTAAATTCTATAAATTGTTTGGTTTTAGATATTGTTAATTTTTCCTTTTCAGTTCCTTGTAACACATTGACAATTTTTCCGTTTTCAAAAATCACTAGTGCTGGATACTCTGTTGTCAATGCCACTTTACTTTGATACTTTTCATTTAATTGATTTACATATTCTTCCTGTTCAATGTTACTTAAGTTAAGATATACTATTTTTTCTTGAAGATTCTTCTTAATAATAAGTTTTTTGAAATCTTTTTCATAGTTACGACAAGTTGTATCACTTGCTGTACAGACATAAATTACTGTGGACTGATTTTCCATAATGTAATGGTCTAGGTCCTCACTAGTTATTTCTGATAATGTTCCTCTTATTACAGGTATTTCTTTTTTGCTTTCACTATATACTCTATAGCAACTACAGAAATATAAAGTAAGTCCTATTGTAGCAACAAAGATTAAAATTATAATTATGTAATTCTTCATGGCTATTTTCTTTTCATCCATTATATCACTCCTATCTATAAATATTTTATCATAAAAATTTATTTTTATATAGCATTTTTCTACTGATATTTTTTTATTATACTGTACACCTCATCTTTTGTTTCTTGATGAAAGTCTAGTCTTATTTGAATATTTTCTTTTAAATATGGGGAAAGTTTTTCTTTTCTTTGTTCAAAATTCATGACATGAGTTAAAATTCCGTCATAAAATACTGGAAAAACTCTTGATTTTATATCTGTTAGGCAATAATCATAGGCGTCTTTATTTATATTTAGAATGTTGCCTTTAATAATCATGTTTTCTACTGTACCGTAGCACAACATTTGGAAAGTAGATTTTTCTTTAAAGGTTGACTCATAAAGTCTTATGAATTGCTCTATTTCTAGTTGCGATAATTCAACAGATAAAGTTACAGCCTTTAGTCCTAATTTGTATAGATAATAAGCAGTATATATGTTATATACATTTAGACCATAATCACCAGATAAATCTTCGTATTTTGAAAAATCAAAGTAGTCAGATACTAGACTAGAATTATATACATTGCCTTTTAACTCTAGTTGACATCGTTTTGACTTATAAAAGACATTATGTTTACACTTATACTTTTCATATAATGGTTTTACTTCTGTATAAACTCTTTCAACATTATTGGATAGACATGTTAATAATTGTTCTTCAGTTTTGACAATAGCAACTATTCCTGGTGACATTTTTTTAGTTTGGAGCTTTTTAAATTCTACGTTTTTACTTTCAAATTTTACTTTGCAAATTTGTCTTTTTTTGATTAATTCTTCTACAGCGCTACGACGAATATCATTAAGTTCTTTTATTGAAATAAATATTCCTTCATCACATTTTAAATGTACACTTTGGCATTCAAATGGTGTATTACCAAGTTTTGATACCTGTTGTTTTATTCTTTCTTGGGTAATAGCTTCTGTTTTAGCCTTTTCAACAATGTTTCCTTGAAGTGAAATTTTATTATTTTCGTCATCAATAAGTTCAATTAATAAATTTTTGCCGATGTATGATTCAACTGTTATTGTTACAGGGATTTTTCTACTTGGTAATTCTTTTAGTGATTTATTTAAATTATAATCAATTGTTTTACATACTATGCCATTTTCTGTTAGACCTATCTTATTATCTACATAACAAATGTCTGAGGCAGTGTTAACTAGCTTTTTATTTTTATTGTATAAATAATTTACTATTAGGCCTTTATTTGAGTTTAAGAATCTAATACCATCTTGTTGATTTAATGGTTTATCTAGTTTTATTTTTATTTTGTCCTTTGTTACTTCAATAACTTTTCCTATTTGTAATCCTATATGGTTAGGACTTTTAGTATTCATTAATTCTTCTTCTGTACAGTTAAATAGATGTCCAGTTGTGAAACCACGATTGAATATTGTTTTAAGTTGACTGTTGGCTTCCTTTATATTTGTTTGTTCATAATTATCAATAAGATTTCTATAAAATCTAGTTATGAAACCAACGTACTCTGGACTTTTCATGCGACCTTCAATTTTAAAACATAATATATTACTTTCAAGCAACTCTTTAAAATTAGTTGAAGTATTTAGTTCTTTGGTACTTAGTAAATATTTGTTATTGGCAAGTATTTTTCCATTGTGTTTAAGAGTATATGGTAGACGACAGCTTCCGGCACATTCACCAAGATTTCCGGAACGATGGCCAATTTGACTACTCATAAGACAACAGCCTGAATAACAAATACATAGCGCCCCATGAACAAAAACTTCTTTTTCAATTGGAACGTCAATAGAATTAATTTCTTCTAAAGACATCTCTCTGGAGAAAACAACACGTTTTACTCCTAACTTGTAAAATAATTCGGCAGTTTCTTTTGATGAAGTGTTTGCTTGAGTTGAAGCATGTACTTCTAGATTAGGATACTTTTCTAAAACAAGGCATAACATACCAAAGTCTTGGATTAAAATAGCATCAATTCCATTTTTATGTAGAAACTCAACTTGATCAAGGAATGAGTCTACTTCATCATTTTTAACTAATGTGTTCATAGTAGCGTATATTTTTACACCATAGAGATGACATAGTTTTATCGCTTCTATTATTTCATCATTTGTAAAGTTACTTGCAAATTTTCTGGCACCAAATTTTTTACAGCCAACATAGACAGCGTCTGCACCAGAGAATATAGCTTGTTTTAGACACTCCATATTTCCTGCCGGAGCAAGAAGTTCATGTTTAATCATAGTAACACCTCAATTTCTTAGTAAATTATATCACAAACTATGAATATATTAAATTGTTTATTGTGCATATATTTTATTATGAATGATAACAAGAAAAAAATAGATAGATTAACTATTGAAAATTATATTTGGGCTATTTATATAGTAATTGCCTTTCTTAATATTTATGGTGATGAACTAGTTAAGAAAAATTTAATGTTTAACGATGAGGTGGCAAATAGAAAAGCTTTAAATCTATTTAGAAAAATTATAATTGCGAATATTGTTATATATTTATATTTTTTAGGTAGAAATTATAGTGAATTGAAGGAGAATAATTATGATAAAAAACATCTTGTTAGATTCATTGGTAGTATCCTGGTTTTTGTTGGAACTTTATGTTTTTTCTATTTTCAAAGTTCTATTAGTACAGAAGATGACTCTTTATCAAATATTTGATTTTAAATTATTTAGTTCTTTTTCCAGGGCGTTTACTAGTTGCTGAAGCATATCTATTTCTTGTTTTTCTTTGGATTTTTCTGGTACTATATTTCTTTCTTGTTGAACTTGTTTGTAATACGCATTGGTGCATAGGACTTGAGCTGTTAGCATTAGCCAGTTGCCTAGAGCGTTTTGTTCATTGGCTGTTAGGTCATCTATAAGTAAATAGCCAACAATTATGGCACTAGCAGAAAAAGTTTTTGGTGATATATTTGGTATTAAATTCATTTTACTCACCTATAAAATTATATTATTATTTTTAAAAGAATATATTTTAATATGGAAAATACAGAAGAAATACTTAGGACAATAGAAATAGAAAATTATATTTGGATTATATATTTAGTTATAATATTTCTTTCTTTTATGGCGAATAAAGAAGAAGTTAATTACTTTATAAATAATGATATGCAATCCAAAAATAATTATAGAAAACTGATAATTATAATTTTTTCTATTGCTCTTGGTATCTATTATTATTTTTTTATATCCGGATATGAAACATATAAAAAATTATCACCTTATGATACTGAGAGTAAGAAGTTTTTTGAAACGATTAATTTTATTGCTAATATTTTAATTTTGATAGCTGGTGTTATATTTTTAATTATTGCAATTTTTGATGAGGAGTTAGAAACAGAAATTGCTTTTTAAGAAAAAAACAGATTCAACTAGGTGAATCTGCTTTTCGTATTCTACTTATAATTATCTGCTTTTACTTCCATAAAGCTCTTTGGATGAGCACATACTGGACATACTTCTAATGCGTTTTCGCCAGTGTAAACATAGCCACAGTTTCTACATACCCAAATTTTATTTCCGTCTTTTTTAAATACTCTATCATCTTTGATATTTTTTAATAGCGTTAGGTATCTTTCTTCATGTTCTTTTTCGATTTCGCCAACTTTTTCAAATAGGTTTGCTATACGAGTAAATCCTTCTTCTTTAGCTACTGCGGCAAATTCTTTGTACATTTCAGTCCATTCATAATTTTCGCCAGCTGCAGCATCTTCAAGATTTTCAATAGTTGATGGAACTTGTCCATTGTGTAATTCTTTGAACCATAATTTAGCGTGTTCTTTCTCATTGTTTGCTGTTTCTTCAAATATTGCGGCTAATTGCTCGTAACCGTCTTTTTTAGCTTTACTTGCATAAAATGTATATTTGTTTCTAGCCTGACTTTCACCAGAGAATGCTTTTAATAGATTTTGTTCTGTTTTACTACCTTTTAATTCCATTGTAATACCTCTTTTCCAAATAATTTTATTTTTTTGATAATAATTCTTTACATGTAGAGCATAGACCAAGACAAGTTATTTTTACATCAGTAATCATGAATTCATTATTACTAGCAACAGTTGAAATTATTGAACTGTAGTTTTTATCAAATATGTCGAAAATTTTCTGGCAGTTTGTACATAATAAATGATAGTGTTTATTTTCATTACCATCAAAATGAAATTGGCCAGATAAATCGGTTATTTTTTCTACTTCATTAGATTCTACTAGTTCATTTATGTTTCTATATACTGTTGCTTGACCTATCTTTTGGTTTTTATTTTGGACTTTTTTATAGATATCAGCCATGGTTGGATGACTTCGATCTTCTCTTATAGTTTCCAAAATTATTTGTTTTTGTTTTGTGGTTCTTTTCTTCATATAACTCTTCCTATTGATAATCATTATCATTTATATTGTAACAATATGCCATTTTTTTGTCAATTCTTTTTAGGCAAATGTGAACTATTTTTTTCTTTTTTCATAAACTACTATAGGTGAAGAGTAATGAAAAGTAAACATCCGTTTTTTTGTAATTGTAATTCCTGCAAGCAAAAAAGAAAGAGTAATATATTCTATCTTATTGGTGTTATTGTTGTATTTATTATTTTATTTTATCAAATGTTATTATTACTTTTTATAACTACTAGACTTAATGTTGTTATATTGTTGTTTGAATTTATAATGTTATGTTTCTTGGTCTTCCTGGTCTTCTTTTGACGCTATAGTACTTCCCTTAACGATGTAATCTAGAAGTTTTTGAACTTGTAATGTATTATTGTAATGATTCTTTGTAAATTCTAGTTTCCATGGCTTTGATAATAAGGTAAAAAATAACAGTTCCTCTTCTTCAGTAAAATGATATTTACTTTGATAAATATTATAAAGACTCTTTAGTTCTAATTCCTCATAGTCATTTTTAAAGAATGTTAGCAAATCATATAAGGGTACTCCGAGAGATGAATTATCCCAGTTTATAAAGTAGTGATGTTCTGGTGTCATGATAAAATTTTTCAATGATGGATTACGATGTAAGAATACTTGGCGTTCTTTTTTCATGGCTATTTTTTTGTCGTACCAGGCTTTTAAATTTTCTTTTGAGAAAATAATGGCATTATATATTAAAGTTATGTTTCGAATTAGTAAGTATTCTTCTGGTGACATGTACACTTTATTTTCAATATAGTCATGTAAGTCATGATAATAGTCATCAAGGTTGTTTAACTCAAGGCTTGTTTTTTCGTACAAGGCTTTTATTTTGTCTAAATTTACTTCTTCATATACTGTTGTTTTTGTATGAAGTAGACTTAAATGATAGACAAGACTCACAGCCTTATCACTACTATTTGACATACTTTCACTTTCTATGTAA
Organism: bacterium; assembly: GCA_963656615.1. Lineage (GTDB taxonomy): Bacteria > Bacillota_I > Bacilli_A > RF39 > UBA660 > CAG-877. Next base: position 12,772 of record CAVKJF010000011.1, read on the forward strand.
GGATATATTTCGTATGGATCATCAATTGTAGTCAATGGTGATAAAAAGTTGTTGAAAGCATGACTTCTAAGATAGTTATAAATGTCTTTATTATTTTTTCGAACTTTTATAGTGTATTTTCCGTCTTCGGCTGTAATTATTTTACAATTATTTTTATAACATATATTTATAGGATCTATTTGACACTTTTTTAGAAATTCTCTTTCTTTAATCATTTTGAGTATTTGGAATTATAATTTTAGTTCCTACAGATAGATTTGATAAGTCGTTATAGTTTTCTAATTCTTCTTTACTAATATGATATTTTTCTATTATTGATTGAACAGTTTCTTCTTGTCTTAATATGTATACTGAATATGTTGAAAATGTTTCTTCACTACTATCTAATGATGTAAATAGTGAACCTGTTTTTTCTGATAGTTCATTGTCATTATTATTTGTTGTGGTTTTTTCAGTATTTTCATTGCTCATATTTGTTACTGTTTCATTTGGGGTAATTTCAACCTTTTCTTCACTTGTTT
>CAVKJF010000011.1:13302-16260 GCA_963656615.1 bacterium
CCATCACATTCCCTTTCATTTTTAGTTTCTTCTACGCATCTTGTTTCTTGTTCTTCTTTTGGTGGACTTGGTACAGCTGGCTCTATAGTTTTCTTTTCTTCTATTGTTTCTTCTTTTTCTTCTAACTCTTCGATTATTTCTACACCTTCTATTTTTACATCTATATAACATATCATAGTAACATCAGAATCTATTTCATAATAAAAGTCAGCAATAGATATCTTGGTTGTCTCTAAATCAAGTTTTTCTGGTAAAACTATTTCTGTTGGTATGGTGTAATCAAAATTTTCTTCTAGTCTGGATGCTTCTGTCAACTTATAACTACCGGTTACTCTAAAGTCTCCAGCAATGTTACTTTCATCGATAAATTTTAAAGTATGGTCTAAGGAAATGGCAGTAACTTCACCTATCATTGAAGGAAACTCTATATTTTTTTTGAAAGATATTATTTTTTTCATATTGACCTCCTAAATCATACTATGAAAAAAGAAGAATTAATATTCTTCTTTCGGTTACCTATTTAAATACTTTATCATATATTTCACTGTAATTATTTACAAAATAGAATTTAATGTCTTTCTTTATGTCTATTGGAATATCTTCTAAATCTTTTTCATTTTCAGAAGGTATAAAAATCTTTCTAATACCGGCTCTATGTGCACCGATGACTTTTTCTTTTAGGCCACCTATTCCTAAAACACGACCATGTAAAGTTATTTCACCAGTCATGGAAATAGTATAACTAATTGGTTTATTTATAAAAAGACTGATTAAAGCTGTAGTAATGGCAATCCCAGCTGATGGGCCATCTTTTGAAACGGCTCCTTCTGGAAAATGAATATGAATATTGTTTTTTTCTAGTAGATCCGGGTCTATAGAAAATTTATCAGTATTCGCTTTAATATAACTTAGAGCAATTTGACATGACTCTTGCATTACTTCTCCAAGTGAACCAGTTAGTATTAAATCACCTTTTCCTTTAAACATATTAGCTTCAATTGGTAATATGTCACCGCCGAAGACTGTATAGGCCATTCCGTTAGCAACACCAACTTCATTTTTCTTTATGTTTTCGGTATATAAATACTTTTTCTTTCCTAAATATTTTTCAATATTGTTTTCATCTATCATATAAAACATATTGGATTTTTCAAGAAGAATTTCTTTTACTATTTTTCTAAATAGTGTGGCAATTACTCTTTCAAGTTCACGGACACCGGCCTCTTTAGTATAATTTCTAATCATTGTCATAATTACGTCATCAGAAATTTGAACTTGTAATGGTGTTAGGCCATGTTCTTCTAATTCTTTAGGAATTAAATGTCTTTTAGCGATGTCTAACTTTTCATATTCTGTGTAACTTGATAAATTTATTATTTCTAGACGATCTCTTAATTCATAAGGGATTTGTTCAATGTAGTTAGCCGTTGCGATGAAGAATACTTTTGATAAATCAAATTCTTCTTCGATATAATGGTCTGAAAACTTACTGTTTTGTTCTGGATCTAGAACTTCCAAAAGACTGCTGGCTGGATCTCCTTTTATGTCTTTTGTCATTTTATCTATTTCGTCAATTATGAATACCGGATTAGATGTTCCAGCTCTTCTTATACCTTGAATTATACGCCCTGGGTTTGCGCCAATATAGGTTCTTCTATGACCAATGATTTCAGCTTCGTCATTTATTCCACCAACACTAATTTTAGCAACTTTTCTATTTAAACTGTTGGCAATACTTATAGCTAGAGATGTTTTACCTACTCCTGGTGGTCCGACAAGACAGATGATAGGACTACGTGAATTGTTAGTATTTTGTTTTACAGCTAAGTATTCTAAAATTCTTGTTTTTACCTCATCTAGAGCATAGTGTGAGTCATCAAGTATTTCTTTTACTCTTACTAAGTCTTGGTTATCTTTCGTGTAGGTGTTCCAAGGTAGATTTATCATCCAGTCAAGATACTCTCTTATTATTCCTAATTCTGGAGAATTACTGTTAATGGCTTCATACCTAGCAAGTTCACGATTTATTTTTTCTTTTACTTTACTGTTACATTTTAATTTTGAGACTTTCTTCTTTAAGCGAACAACTTCGTCATCTTTACTATTTGCTTCTCCAAGTTCTTTTTGCATGGCCTTGATTTTTTCACGTAAGAAGTATTCTTTTTGAGTTTCATTTAACTCTTTTTCAACTTGAGCTTCTATTTTTTGTTCTAATTCAGCAAATTGTAAATCAATGTTAATGTCTTCTATTAGTAACTTGCATCTTTCAACAGGATCAACTATTGTTACATATTTTTTCTTTCTATCATAATCTATTGTTAAGAAACTGGCTACTAAATCACATAATTCATCTAGACTTCTTACGTTATTTATTTGACCCATGATGGCGTTACCTATATATGGTACTCTGTCAATATAGCGTTCAATAGCTTTTATTAATATATTTATATAATTATTTTCGTCTTCTACTTCAATATTTTCAATTATATTATAGTTAGCAGAATAATTTTTATTGTCAAAAGTATAGTTGTTTATTTCAACTCTTTCAAGTCCTTCTATTACGACTCTTGTTTTTCCGTTTGGAACATTTAGTTTTAATTTTATTCTACCTAATACACCAAAGTTTGGTAAGGACATAATATCTATTTTTTCACCGTCATCTATAGGATTAACGATTAGTATTAATTCATCATCACAGTCAAATGTTTCATTCATTTGTTTATCAAGATTTTTATCATATTCTATTCTTACTTCATTATTTGGAAAAATAACCATGTCGTTTATTATTAATACACGCAACCTGTCATTGTTTGTTATCATGGGATATTCACCTCCAAATTTTTGTACTGTTTTTTATTATATATGAATTTTCTTTTTTTTGAAAGAATTTTGTAAAAAAAAAGTGATTTTACTCACCTTTTTCTTATTACTTATTTAATTCTTTTAATAATTCAATAG
>CAVKJF010000011.1:16270-19153 GCA_963656615.1 bacterium
TTCAATAGCTTTACGCATTTCTAAATCATATTGAATCATTTCGATACCACCAAATTGAGCTAAGAATTCATCTTTTTCCATTTGATATTTTTTAGCTAATTCTTCAGCTTCTTTTTCAGCTTCTTCAGAACTTACTTCAATTTTTTCTAGATTCATGATTTCTTCAAGCATTAAGCGATATAAAACATTTGAGTATGCTTCTTTTTCCATTTGACTCTTTAAAGCTTCTTCATTACTGTTAGTGAATTGATAATATAAGTCTAGAGAAATTCCTTGCATTTTCATTTGTTCTTCGAATCTCTTTAATAGACGATTAACTTCTTCATCTACCATTGGTTCCGGAATATCTACTTCTACATTTTTTGAAACTTCTTCTAATATTTTATCAATGTAATTATTTTCAGCTTCAGCTTCTTTTTGAGCTTCTATAGATTTCTTAATTTCTTCTTTTAAAGTTTCTTCTGAGTTAACGCCTTCCATTCCTAAATCTTCAAAAAATTCTTCATCTAATTCTCTTTTTTCTTTAGTTTTAATTTCATTTACTTTAACCTTGAATACTACTTTAGCGCCAGCAAGATCTTTTGCTCCATAATCTTCTGGGAAAGTGATGTCTAAGTCTTTTTCTTCTCCAGATTTCATACCGATGATTTGGTCTTCAAAACCAGGTATGAATGTATTTGAACCTATTTCTAATGAATAGTTTTCTCCTTTGCCACCGTCGAATGCTACACCGTCTTTGAATCCTTCAAAGTCAATAACCGCAACATCTCCAGATTCAACGGCACCGTCTTCTTTATTAACTAATTCAGTGTATCTTTCTAGTAAATGTCCAAGTTCATGATTTATTTCTTCATCAGTTACTTCTACTTTTTCAGGTTTAATATTTAATCCTTTATATTTCTTAACATTAACTTCTGGTTTAGTAACAATAGTGAAAACAAATTCAACACCGTTTTCATCAATTCCTTTTAAGTCAACTGAAGGTTGTACTACTGGAACTAATTTTGAATCTTCCATAGCCTTTAAGTATGCTTCTTGTAATAATAAATCAGCAGCCTCTAAAAATAAAGATTCTTTTCCATAATGTTTTTCATAAATGTCTCTTGGTACTTTTCCTGTACGGAAACCATCAACCTTAGCTGTTTTTTGCTTTTTAGCAAATGATTTATCTAAAGCTTTTGTCCATTGTTCACCTTCGATTTTTACAGGAACTTCATGAACATTTTTCTTAGTTTCTTCTTTCTTAATTTCTTTTGTTTTTGTTTCTTTTGCCATATATATCCCTCCAACTTCTAATATTATAACTTATAATTGTTTTTTAGACAACCTTTTTGTTGTGTATAAAATTATAAATACAATTCCTTATAAATAAAAAGAAGAAAAATAAATTTCCTCTTATCAACAGTATTATATTTTATTCTCCTGTTACTGGACAACATAGTCCACCTTCGCTATCACATACTACGCAACCATTACCTGATGCTTCCTCTATTGAGTCTCCTGATACTGGGCAACAGATTCCACCTTCACTATCGCACACTACGCATCCATTACCTAAATTTTCCTCTGTTGAATCTCCTGATACCGGACAACAGATTCCGCCTTCGCTGTCACATACTACACAGCCGTTTTCATCTTGTTTATTTTCATCATCTTTAGTATTTGAATCTTTTTTCTTATCACTATTTACCGGTTCTTTGTTAGTAAAAATTATGTTTTTTTCATACAATATATAAGTACTTAATCCAGCAACGATAACAGCAAGAATTACAATTATTAGTATAAGTTTGTTTTTAGACTTTTTTTCAATAACTTCTTCTTTAATTTCATTTTGATTCTCATTATTCATATTAATACACCTTCCTAGTTTAAGATTAACATATTTCATTTTAATTATCAATCTAATGATAAAGAATAATGTAAATACTAAGTAAACACTCTCTAGTATAACTTAAATATAGTGTGTTTGACTTTTTAAAACTGTTATGTTAATATTAATTTAGTTAAGAAAACTGTGATTTAGATTAGTAGATATTATTGAAGTTTATAGAGAGCAGTCGGTTGCTGGAAGACTGTAGCAGATTGATATTGAATGGACTAATGAGTGCCTTTTGGAAATTATAGTATAAAAGGCCGGGATATTCTTCCCGTTATAAATTGAACGTATATGTTAGTATATGAACTATGTTAGGTGGCACAAGACTCTTGTCCTAGTATTAGGATTTGGAGTCTTTTATTTTTAGAGGTGATATTTTATGTTTATATTAAAAAGACGATGGTGCTTTGATATTTAAAATTAAAATAATTAGAGAGTGAGGAGATTTTTATGAAAACAATTTTAACAGGTCTTAGACCTACAGGAAACTTGCATTTAGGACACTATTTTGGAGCTTGTCAAAACTGGGTAAAAATGCAAAATGACTATGATTTTTATTTGGAAGTTGCTGATGTTCAAGCATTAACTGATAACTTTAATAATCCGGATAAGGTTAGAACTAATGTATTTGAGATAACAAAAGATTTATTAGCTCTTGGACTAGATCCAAATAAAGTTAACTTTTTTATTCAATCAAAAATACCTGAAATAGCAGAATTAACAATTTTTTATTCGAACTTGGTTACTGTTGCGAGACTTGAAAGAAACCCTACTGTTAAAACAGAAATTGCACAAAAGAAAAATTTATTTGGGAATAATGGAGAATCAATAACTTATGGATTCTTAGGATACCCTGTTTCACAAGCTGCTGATATTACTGCGTTTGATGGAGAATGTGTTCCAGTTGGTGATGATCAAATTCCTTTAATTGAACAATGTCGTGAAATTGTAAGAAAGTTTAATTCTATCTATGGTGAAACTTTAAGAGAACCAGAACAGGTTTTAAG
>CAVKJF010000011.1:19163-19836 GCA_963656615.1 bacterium
AAGAATTAGATGGCAATGAGAAAATGGGAAAAAGTCTTGGTAATGCAATTTATTTAATTGACAGTGATGAAGTAATTAAAGAGAAAATCATGGGTGCACTTACTGATACTACAAAAATAAAAAAAGATGATCCAGCAAATCCTGATGTTTGTATGGTTTACTATTATCATAAATTGGTTAATAGTCCTGAAAATGTAAATAAAGTTTGTAGTGAATGTAAAAAAGGAGAACGTGGATGTGTTCAATGTAAAAAAGAATTGATTGCTGCGATGAATGAATTCTTGGAGCCAATAAAAGAAAAAAGAAAATATTATGATGAACATCCTGAGGAAGTATCTGATATTCTTAATAAAGGAACAGAGATTGCTAGAGAAAGAGCTAAGAAACAAATTATTAAAGTTAAAAAGGCAATGAAAATAGATTACTAAAAACAGTAATCTATTTTTTTATGTAAGTTAATCTTACTATTTCATATAATTCACTTAATTTATTATTATAATTTTCATTTATTTCTTTTATAAGTTTGACTATTTTTTCTTGGAATGTCAATTTATCTTGTGGAAATATTTCTTCATATAAATAATTTAATTTCTCATAGTCTTTTTCTTTAGCTAGATAATTAAGTTCTTTTAATAAATATTTTTTCTTAAAAGTTTCATCTCTTGTTAAAAAG
>CAVKJF010000012.1:0-19120 GCA_963656615.1 bacterium
TAGAATTTATTAATTGCATAGTAACTTCTGGACTAATTTGATCAATTCTAACTTGAAAAATTTTATCGCTCCAAACAGAAACTTTTCCATTCTTGTCAACAGCACGTATTCTAAATTTTATATCAGTTTCACCATCAAAAGTATATGATTTAGCATTACTACCAAAAGACTCACTTTTAGCATTAAATGATATATTATTATAATCTGTAGTATACTCAAAATGATCGATATTAGATGAATTTATTCCTTTAACTTTAATATTACCTATCCAAATTTTTTTATTTGTCCAACTACCATCATAATCATCACCATTTTTATTCTCATATTTAAGATCCGCATCTTCTATAGTAAAATCTCCAATAGTTCCACTACCGCCGCCTACGCAAGTACCATATTCAGAACTACTCATCAAATCACCATTATCATTAAATGTTTTAGTTCCAGAATGAGCTGAACATGTTAGTTGAACAGAATATGAGTGATCCTTTAAAACAGTTTTATCTGTATCTGCACAATCAAAAACATAAACTTCAGCACTACATTGTCTACTCTTATCAGCCGGATCTACTAATGGATCTAAATAATTAAGCTCAACAAAATTATTAATATCGGCTTTAGTATACGTTGGTGCTGAAAACCCTTTAACACTATCATCATTAGTATCAATCCTATAGTTTTTTACTGCATCGTATACAGTTTTATACATATTTTCATATGAAAAATCTTTAGTTTTAGTTACATATTTATAAACTGCTGGAACCGCAATAGTAGATATAATACCAAGTATTACTACTGCAGCTAAGATTTCAATCAAAGTGAAACCCTTATTATTCTTACGTTTCATACACTCTCTCCTTACTACAAATTAACAAAATACTAACTACATACAATTGTATCCTAATAAAATTATAACACAAAAAAGACCTTAGTCAAAGCCAAAGTCTAAACAATTTCTTTTTTCTTTTGAACTATCAAAGTACCAATAGAAATCAATAATATTATTCCAAGGACTACATAACAAGCTGACACTGTTTCCGGGTTACTTATTTTGTTGTATATTGCTGTTACCGTTACTTTACCTTCTGGCATTATAAATGTTCCGTCCTTACTAACTTCTATTTCTTTACCAGACTCATCCATAACAACAATTCTTTTTAAAGTATATCCTTCCTTAGGAGTAACACTAACCCTTACTACCTCACCTGGATAAGCATTATCATTACTAACAGTAATCTCGCCTTCATCAGTATTATCCCTAATAATATCATAAAACGGATAAATGTATCGCACTATCATTAATCCAGAACTACAACCAGTAGTTCCAAGTCGCTTAACTTTTCCAGATACACCATTAAATGAACTCTTCTCAATTTCTCTGCAAAAATTATCATAGAATTTTCCAGATAAAATATAACCATTAAATTTGCCAGTATCATCAAAACTCTCAATTACATTGCCAAACGAACTCCCAGCTTTACCAGCTCTATAAGTATCTTGCCAAGTAAGTTTACCATTTGAATCATATTTATAAATAACGGCCGCATTCGTGTTGCTAGAACTAGTACGACCAACGGCAATAAAACCATCATACTTGCCGTCAACATTTCTACTAGGAATGATTTTGTTAATATAAATTTCAGTATTGATATTAAAAACAACATTACCTTCTAAATCATATTTTATTATAGATTCACTATTTAAAAAAATAAAACCATCAACTTCAGAAGTACTAGAATAACTCAAAATTTTTTGTTCAATACGAAAATCCAAATCCTTATTAAAAATTACAGAGTAATCAGAAAAATTAACTAGACTAAGTTCATTAGCGTCATCATTATTATAAAACAAAGCATAAACACTATCATTTTTTTCAAAGAATATCGGTCTTCCTACATTGAAATTAACATTACAATTTTTTTGCCATACTAAATTACCATTTAAGTCATATTTTATCATTAAATTACCAGGAATTATATTTTCTAAATCTGAAGATGAACTAACCAAGAAAATAACATAACCATCTAATTTTTCATCATCATTATAGCTTGGTACAAAATCATAATCATCCTCATATCCAGTACCACCATATAATTTCTGGAAAACGATCTCACCTGCTTCATTTGTTAAAACTATTTTAATATCAGACATGCCTTTAACATTATCATCACTACCAGCGCTAATTTGATTTACGCTTAGTAACTTACCATCTTTATTAACCTCGTCTATACCTTTAGTAAAAACTATTTCATTATCTTTACTATATTTAGTAATTCCATAATCAGAATATATAATATAGCCATCACTTTTGCCAGTATTATCATAACTTGGTAAAAGAACTGGAGTAGTTCTACTATAATCGTTATCAGTATAGTCTTTCTCATAACTTCTCTCTAAATCAAGAGCTAAACCTTTAACTGGTACAAAAAATATTCCAAATAATAAAAGTAATACTAATATCTTTTTATTCATCATTTCACCCGCTCTATTATCAAATTATTATATATTGAATTGTATCATAAATTATCTAAAATTTCTATATGAATAAAAAAACAATTATCGAATATTTATTCAACAATTGTTTCTAATTTTTCTGTTAAAGAATTATATATTTCTATTTTTCTTACTCTTTCATCATTCAAAAGACCATGTTCTTCTAATTGTCTTTTAACTTCCTTTGCTACGCCAACAGATCCATCTATTAAAGCAACTCCTGGCATTTCTTCTAATATTTCTTTTTTTATAAATGGATAATGTGTACAACCTAATACAATAGAATCAATATTTTTATCTTTATAATCTTTAAAATCATTCCTTAATATTTCTTTTATCTTTTCTTTATCATCATCTTCAATTGCCTTTGCAAGGCCAGGACAAGCTAATAAATAAATCTTTTGATCATATCTTTTATTATCTCTAATTAATTCATAAGTTCTTTCAGATTCAATTGTAGCCGGTGTTGCCATTACTAAAGTATTTTTAAATCTTTGATCACACGCTACTTTAATAGCCGGAACTGTACCTACAAAAATAATATTCTTATAAGTTTCTCTTAATTTTTTCATACATCTAGTAGTAGCTGTATTACACGCAATAACAATTAACTTACATCCTTTACCTATAAGTTTTTCTACTACACTACTAACTATTTTAAATAACTCTTCATCACTCTTTTCACCATATGGATTATTCTTACTATCACCATAGTAGTAAAAATCTTCATATAAAAGTACTTTTTTCAATTCATTAAGTATACTTAAACCACCTATGCCAGAATCAAATACTCCTATTTTATTTACCATGTAATATCACCTATCCTAATATTTCTTCTAAAATTAAAGAAACTTCTTTAACTACTAACTCCTTATTAGAAACTCTATTATCTAAAGTAGCAACAACTCTTTTATGATAAAACTTATCCTTACCTTTATCATATACACTAACAAATACTACATTATCTTCACCATACATATTATTAACATCAGCCCTATTAAGTTTACCAGTAATACCAATACCTATATCACTATCTGCATATTTAGAAATGCTATAACTCATTTCATCAGCAACTTCAAAACTATATACACTGTATTTATCAATTGTACTTTTCTTAACACCAAACTTAATTTTATATTCATTAGAATAAGTAATTGCGCTAAATTTAAATACTAAACTTGCACCTTCTACATTAGTTAAACTATTACAAAAACATCCTCCAGTACAAGACTCCATTGATGAAATAGTCATTTTCTCTTCTGTTAATCTTTCTACAATTTTCTCTAAACTCATAAAAATTACCTACCCATTTATAGCTTTATTACTAGACTTAATATGATTACCAATGATATCTGATACTTCCAATATCGTAACAAAAGCACTCTCATCCATCTCTTCAACTATATGTCTAAGTTCAAATATTTCAGCTCTTGTTAAAACACAATATAATACTTCTTTTTCTCCAGATATTAATCCTTTTCCTTTAATAGTAGTTGTAGTTCTACCTAACCTATTATATATCTCACTAGATAAATGATTACCTTTACTAGTAACAATCAATGCAGCTTTAGCTTGTTCCATACCTTCTGATACAAAGTCAATTACCTTAAATGTAATAAAATAAGTAAGTAAAGAATACATTGCTCTATCAAAACCAAAGATAAATCCCGCAACAGTATAAATAATCAAGTTAAATAATAATACAACTTGTCCAACAGATAAACTAGTATTCTTACTGATAACTATTGAAACAGATTCAGTTCCATCTACGCATCCACCAAAGTGTATAATTAATCCAACTCCAACACCCAGTATTAAACCACCATATACTGTCGCTAAAAGCATAACCTCAGTAAATGGTTCTAACCCTTTAAATACTTCCAAAAATATTGAAAATAAAATCATTGAATAAACTGTTCTAGCTAGAAATCTCTTTCCTAAATTCTTATATCCAACATAAACAAATGGGATATTTAAAACCAAAACTAATAAACTCATTGGCAACTTACTAAGCTTCGAAATAATAATAGATACACCAGTAACACCACCATCTAATATCGTATTAGGTATCAAAAATGCCTCTAACGCTAAAGCTGCTAAGAAAGATCCTAAAGTAAGCATCACAAATGAAAGTAATATTTTAAAATAATTATTATTCTTAATTTTCTTCATTATCAACACATCCTCTACTATCTAAATTATATTAAATATATAGTTATTTTTCAAGAAAAAAAGAACCCAAATTACTTATGAGTTCTCTTTGTAATTATAAATGATACGCCCTTTTTTTCATTATTAATACTTATATCATAATTCATAATATTAAGTGTCTTTTTAACAATAGATAAGCCAAGCCCGAACTGACCCTTGATCCCTTTCCGGAACGGAGTAAAAATTCCTTCTAGGTAATCATTACTAATATTATCTCCGTCATTATATAAAATTAACTTGTTCTGCTTAGCTGTAATTTTTATAGTCGTAGTAGCATATCTTATAAAATTCCCTAATAAGTTATCAAGTATTGTTTCCCAGTTTTCAACAGTACCTACAAATTGACTTTTTTTATCATATTCAACTATAAAGTTCAATTCTTTTCTATGGAACTTAAACTTTTCAACTTCAGTCTTAATAATTTCCTCCATATCAACTGGTACTAACTCAATATTTTTAGAATCTTTAAGATAATCAAGTTTATTTAAGTAAAGAAGTGAGTGTACTTTTTGTTCTAATTTTGAAGTCTGTTCTTTAATAACGTTAAGTGCTGTAGCTTCATCTTCAACGCCATCTTCAACAGCTTCTATATATGATTTTATAACGGTGAGAGGTGTCTTAAAATCATGTGATATATTTTGATACATCTGATTACGATATTCTTCTTGATTTATTAAAGAAAGTCGCATATCTTCTATTGCTAAACCTAATGATTTGATTTCATCATCAACTTCAAAATCTATTTTATGATTATAATCCGGGTTATCAATATTATCAATCTTATTCTTTAACTTTTCTATCTTTTTAACTATAATAGTAGACCAAGCTATAAGAATAAGTCCTATTAATAAACATGTACCAAGTACTATTGGGAATATAGATCCTAATATTTCTGTTTTAGTTTTATTAATATAACTGTCGTTTGTAATAGCAATTTTCTTAACTCTTTCATTTTCGATAGCGTAGTAATAATAGTATTTATGTTTATACTCTATCTTACCATATTCATTAGTAATTTTCTTCATCAATGAACTAACATTATCTATACCAAGTTCATCTTGTAAATTCTCAGTAGTTAAAACATTATCTCCTACAACATAAATATAGGCAATCTCGGTATCTAATAATTTATAATCTACGTTGGCATTAACTAATTGTAATGGTTCCCTAAGATAATTATATATGTTGTTTTCCGCAACTGGTATTAACATTTTAGGTAGTACTAAACCAAGTATTATAAATAATATAACAAATATAAAACCTACAAGCCAGACTAATTGTTTGCTTAATTTATTAATATGTCTCATGATAGCCTGTACCCATACCCGTAGATAGAATTAACATTAAGTTTAGGTAATTTCTTTCTAACTCTTCTTACTAAGTCATCAACTACTCTATCAGAGCCAAAGTAATCTTTACCCCAAACTTCATCTAATATTTCTTCTCTAGTAAAACACTTATCTTTATTTTTTATAAATAGTACTAACAAGTCAAATTCTAATGTTGTAAGCTTTATCTCTTTATCATTTTGTAATACTATTCTCCTAGTTAAATCTATAGTATAAGTATCATATGTAAGTACATTATTATTGTTATCATCCTTATAAACTCTTTTTATAATTTTATTAACTCTAAGAACAAGTTCTTTACTAGAATAAGGTTTAGTAATATAATCATCGCTTCCAAGTTCAAGTCCCAATATTTTATCTAAGTCTTGATCTCTAGCTGATGTAAATATAACTGGAACATCTTCGTCTTTTTCTCGAATAGCTTTAATTATATCATACCCGTTAATATCATCACCAAGCATAATGTCTAAAATCCATATATGAACGACATTCCCAATATAATTTATGGCATCACTTCCTTTAGTAAATGAAACAACATTATACCCGGCTTTTTCTAAATACATTTTTATTAAGTTTGCTAAATCAACTTCATCTTCTACCAAACAGACAGTATACATCTATAATCACCACCATATGTAAGTAGTATAGCACCTTTATCTAAATAATTCTATATCTCTATAAGCATCCCTCCCTATATATATAAAGTAAAGTAGTAAAATGCTAATTAATAATTATTTTCTTTTCTTATACTTATTCCTCCTTTCTACAACTTAATCATACTACTTAATTGTTGTCGAATTATTGTTAATTTATGGGAAATTATGTGAAAAAAAATAACTATTCAAAATAGCTATTCTAAATTCAATATAATTTTCTCTAATTCTTCCCAAGATTCAACTCGAGAAGCGACATCTAAATATCTTTTCTTATCATCAAATAACAAAGTATTAATATTCATCTTCTTACATGCTAAATAGTTATTAAAATCATCATCTATCATAAGATCTATTTTTTCATCAACACAGGCCTTTGCTTTACCCTCTTTGTAACAAGACCCATAGTATTTATCAAATCTAATACCATTACTTGCAAGCCAAGCTTTAGTAGCCTCAGTCATTCTATCAAAACCAGGTATATAATTATCACTTCTTGCTGTAATAATTATTATCTCATTATCAAGAGCTATTTTTTCAAACGCTTCCATAAAACCAGGTTTCAAAGTATTATTATTTATAATTTTCAAAATATTTTTAACATAAAAGTCTTCCAAATGTGTATTATTAAACTCTTCAACAGAAATGTTTTTTGTAGCCATATAAGTATTAGCTAATTCATAAAACAATTCCTCTGTATTACAAATTGTATTATCAATATCTAATCCTATTCTCAAAAAATTACACCTCCAACTTTTCTAACTCTGAAATAGCTTGTTCTAAATTAGAAACACCAATGATTTTTATATTATAGTTATTTTTCTTTTTATATTTAATTGCTTCTTTATAATTCTCACCAGCTGGTACTAAGAAAACATCTGCTTTTTTAGATACAGCTCCCGCTAATTTAAATTTAACACCGCCAATAGAACCAATACTGCCATCTTTTTCTATTGTACCAGTACCAGCAATCTTTAATGATTTAGTCAAATCATCTTTAGTCAACTGATCATATATAGAAAGAGCTGTAATAAGCCCAGCCGAAGGCCCTTGTTCCATACTCTTAAACTTAATTGTTACCTCTGGATCAGTCTTATAACTACTAACTTCTTGTACATAAATGCCTAATATAAGTCTATCCTCTTCTTTATATATTTTACTTTTAATTATCTTTTCTTTATTATTTCTAATAACCTTAATATCAATAACATCATTTTCTTTATGTTTACTTATACATTCACTAACATCACTATTATTATTAATCTTAACTCCATCCACTTCAGTTATTTGATCTCCTACTTTAAAATCATTATAATCTTTCATAACTGAAATGATATAAACCTTAGTATCTATTTCCTCATAACTTTTATTAGCTAGTTTATATGCCCATTTAATAGCGTTAGAATTAGAACTAATTAAATCAAGATGACTTCTAAAACTAATATCTTCAATACTCTCTTCATCATCATATTTATAGTCATTTGCGCTTTCTCTTTCCCAACCAGGAATAACATAACTAAGTAAATAAGGACCTAGTCTTCCATTTAATTCAGAAACAAAACAAATATTAAAACTTCCTTCACTCTCATATCCAGAAGTTACACTAACTCTTTTAGAAATATCGCTTATATCTCCACCAATAATAATATAATAATTAACTGGAAACAAGAATAAAATAGTAGAGACAACCATAAAAATAATAAACTTATACTCTTCAACTATTAATTCCTTAAGCCAAGTAAAAATCTTCTTAAACATCTTATCACCTTACCTAATTATAACAAAGAAATGGAGAAATATGAAAAAAAAATATCAAAACAAAACAATTATTATATTACTATTATTACTATTATTAATTCTTTACACTATTAATTCACCCTTAGTAATAAAAAGTATTATCTCATATACAAAATTATTTATAACTAAGTTATTTCCTACTAACTTTATCTTTTTTATAATGTCAACTATTCTAATAGAACAAGGATTAATTGAACTTCTAAGTAAAAAATTCAAACTAAATGGAAGTATCTTTTATGTAACAATTATGAGTATTTTATCAGGTATACCATCAGGTGCTAAATACACAAAAGATCTTCTAGATAAAAATATTATTTCTAAAAAAACAGCCAATTACTTAATAACTTATACTCATTTTCCCAATCCTATGTTTGTTCTAGGTACTGTAACTACTCTAATTAATTATAGAACCGCTATAAAAATTTTATCCGTATTAATATTAAGTAATTTAATAATTGCTTATATTACTAAACCAAGAGAAAAAGAAAACTATTGTTTTCCAGAAACAACTCCTAAAGACTTTGCTTCATCCTTATCCAAAGCTATAACAGACTCCTTAAAAGTAATTGCTATAATATATGGAACTTCTGTATTTTTTTATTTAATAACTGTAATTATTAATGAATATTTAACTTTAAATACTTTTAATTATGTAATAATATCTGGTGTCTTTGATCTAACAAAAGGACTATTCTCTACTATATTAATATCTAATGAATTATTAAGATCTCTTCTAATTATTATCTTCTTTGCCTTTGGTAGCTTATCTATTCATATCCAAATAAAAAGTATTATTGCTAATACTTCTATTAAATATAAAAATTTTCTTTATGGAAGAATCATTCAAATAATGATTTCTATTCCTATGTTTTTACTACTATATCTTATCTAAAGAAATTTATAGGACAAGCTATATCAATTCCATATTTAGTTGAAAAGTCTGGATGATAAAATCTAATATCGATAGACAAAATATCATCATCAGTATTTATATTTATATCACTCATTCTTAAATCCAAAACTTTACAACCCTCATCATTTTCACCAGAGCCTAAATCAGGAAGTTCATACTCTGTCAAATCATTTTCTGGCCCATAGGAAATTGAAAAATAGTCATTCTTTCCAGAAATACAAGTACCAGACCCTTCAACACCATAATCACTAGCTAAAACTCTTTTTACTATTAATTGTGATTTAGTACCATCCCTAAAAGAAAAATTAACCGTATAAGTTTCTGGTGTAATCGCATTTGTTGAAGCATCCTTTTTAAATTCTTTATAATCAATAGTTACATCTATTAAGCCTTTCATAATCAAATCATCTTGAATCTCTTTAGTTAATAAGTTTTTATATGTCATAATTTGATTCTTTTCAGATTCAATATTTTGTTTATTCTTATATGATTCAACAGTACCATACAATGAAACAACTATAATTGCCAAAAGAACAAAAGAAATAAGTATTTCAATAGTAGTTATACCTTTATTATTAAGTTTCATATACCTAACACCTACTTCCTTTTAATATTTCAATAGTAGAATATGTCCAATAATCATTTTCATCTCTTGTATTATGAAATTCTACAACCAATCTGTAACAAGCACCATTTAAGGATGCTACTTTAGAATAAGTTGGTAAATACGCTACATAATCCTGTAGGCCAGAACTAAATACATTAGAATCATTTTTTTCAACTATACCCTTAAAATTGTTTTTATCAGTAGAATCATCTCTATTACCAAGCTTATAATCTGTAATATACATTTTTTCTACACCAAAACGTGTCACCAAGCTATTACAAACTTTTATTGCTGTAACATCAGAAGCTACAATTTCAGAACAATTAAAAGTATGATAGAAATTATTGGTAACATCATTTTGAATATTTGTGAAATCTACACTATCACTTTGAATTATTCTTTTAAACCAAAAAGTTGCATATTTACTGTCAATATCATCATAAGCTTCCCTTCTCTCATATTCACCCATAATTGGATAAAAGTTAGCGTAGATAACGGAAAAAATCGCTGCTACAAAAACTGCTACTACCAAAGTTTCAACAAGAACGAAACCTTTACTATTAATTTTTAACATTTTATAACTTCACTCCTTGCTATTCTCTTAAATCTATTATATAATAAACTATAGAAAAATACCATACAGAAAGTAAAAAGGGGCTGAAAAAATGGTAGAAAAGGAAGAAAAAAAGGTGGAAAAAGGCACTGAAACAAACATGGTTGCGTTTGATTTTGAACGTACTCCAATAACACAGGTTGCCGATTACATCATTATTACTGCGTCAAAAAACAATACATCAGATATCCATTTTGACCCTAGGGAAGATGGAATGATGGTTAGATTCCGTATCGATGGTGATTTACAGGATTATACATATATACCAAAAGCTTTTGAAAGAAACCTAACTACCCGTTTAAAAATTCTAGCAAACATGAACATTACTGAATCAAGATTACCTCAAGATGGTGCTATTAAAGGTGAATTTGGTGGTAAATATCTAGACATGCGTGTATCTTGTCTTCCATTAAACGAAGGTGAAAAGATCGTTATTCGTATCTTAGACTATACAAGAAGTTTACAAGGAATTGACAGTTTAGGATTTAATCCTACAAACTTAGCTAAACTTAAACGTATGATGGGTGTTCCAAATGGAATTATTCTAGTTACCGGAGCTACTGGTTCAGGTAAATCTACAACTGTATACTCTATATTACAAGGTTTAAATAAACCTGAAATTAATATCATAACAGTTGAAGACCCTATCGAAATGAACATCGAAGGAATGAACCAAGTACAAGTTAACGCTGAAATTGGTATGACATTTGCCGCAGCATTACGTTCTATCTTACGTCAAGACCCGAACGTTATACTAATCGGAGAAATTCGTGACTCTGAAACAGCTCAAATAGCCGTTCGTGCTTCTATTACAGGTCACTTAGTTCTATCTACTATCCATACCAACAACTCATTATCAACAATTGAACGTTTGCTAGATATGGATGTTGAACGTTACTTATTATCAACTGCCCTAACCGGTATTATTTCACAAAGACTTGCTAAACAATTATGTACAAAATGTAGAATTGAAAGAGAAACAACAAAATACGAGAAAAAAGTATTTAAAAGATATATGAATCGTGATATTGAAAAACTATATGATGCTAACCCAGAAGGTTGTGAACATTGTCGTAAAGGTTACAAAGGACGTATTGCTATTCAAGAAGTTCTAGAATTGGATGATGAAATTAGAAATGCCTTAACAAACGACAAAATGAAAAAAGAAGAATTAAGCGAAATGGTATATACAAATAAAACAATTACCATGCTTCAAGATGCTTTAGGTAAATGTATCGCTGGTCTAACAAGTTTTGAAGAAGTATATCGTGTTATTGAAATAGAAAGTGAACCTGGTGAAGAAACAGAAGGATATCTTACAAAGACAATTGATGAAGAGCACAAAGAAGAACCTACTATTGAAGCAATTCCAGCTCCTGTAAATGTTGCACCAGTTATATCTGCACAAAAAGTACAAACTGCAGTAGGAACTGTTCCAACTAAGGCTGCAACACCAGAGCAACCAGTAAAAGCAATAACACCTACAGTTCCAACAACACAAAGTACAACATCAGTTACTACTCAAGCAAAGGCAACTACACCAACAGTAGTAAGTTCAACTCCAGTGCAAACACCAATGCCAGTTGTAAATTTAAATAATAAAACTGAAACAAAACCAGTTATAAATATCCCAAGTACAACCGTACAACAAAATGTTCAAGCACAAGCAAAACAAACTCCAACTCCAGTACAAACACCAGCTGTTGCAAAAACGCCAGTGCCAACAACACCTACAGCTAATCAAACAATACAAATTCCAAAAGTAGAAACAAAAAGCGCTTAACAAAAGCGTTTTTTATTTGCAATAAATTTTAAAAAAAAAGAATTAAAACACTGTTCTAATTCATTTCTTCGATTATTTTAAGTATCTCTTCATTAATATCTTCAATACTTCTAAGTTCTCCATCTTTAACACATTCAATTTTATCCCAGTTATATAATTCAACCAATTCTAAATATGCTCTTTCAGCACCTTTCAAATGTTCTGGAGACTTTTCATTTTCATCTAAATTAACTCTATTTTTCTTTAACTCACATGAATATTCATAAGGAACATGTAAAAAGATTGTCTTATCAGGTTTAGGTAACTGTAATAACCAGTATTCTAACTTATCTATCCATTGATACATATTAAATCTTTCATCTTTATCTTTTATCTTACTACCTTGATGAGCTAAATTTGAAGTAGTATATCTATCAAGTAAAACATAATATCCTTCATCAAGTAACTTTAATGCTTTATCAATATTATATTTTCTATCAGCAGCATAGTATAAACAAGATACTTTAGGATCTACATTAGGAGCTCCCTCTTTAAAATATCCCTCACATATCTCAGGCTTACCCAAATATGCACCACCAACTATCTTACCAGTAGGAGTATCATACATTGGAAAACTAAAATATGCACACTTCTTACCAAGAGATTTTAACTTTTCTACCAATAACTTTGATTGTGTCTCTTTTCCGGAACAATCAGTTCCTTCTATAACAATAATCTTTCCTTTCACAATAATCACTCCATATCCTTAGTAGTACCCTTAACATCTACTTTAAATGACAATGATAAATTATCAGTACTTTCTTGATATTTATCACTTATCCAAATTCTCAAATTAAATTTTTTATTTGTTTTAGGTTTTAAAACATCTTTATATAAAACCTTATTTCCATCCAACTTAGAATCCTCAAGTTCCATCAAACTCAATACATTATTTGAATAATTAGAAACAGGTTTATTTTCTTTATCAGTTAAATAAAATTTGATATATTCCCCATCAATTTCATTAACAATAGGTTCAAGTAAAATTTCATAGTTAATACTTTTATCAAAGTCATTAGAAACACTAAACTCATAATATAAATCTTTATCAGTAATCTTCATACCATCAGTATCACTCATTGGTTTAGCATTAATAATATTAATTGTATTATTATTGTTTTCAGTAAAATTAAAAGACAGATATCCCATTGTCAAAGTATTGATCTTTTCATCTGAACTCTTAACTTCAACAGCGTAACTTGTACCAAATATCAAAACGATTAATATTAAGATACCAAGTACTGATGTAATAATTTCTCTAACATAACTTTGTTTTACTCTCTCCATAACTTCACCCTTCTTTTTTAGTATATCAAAATTTTTTCACAGTATCAAGTTGAACAAAAGAAAATGATGACAATTAAACACTAATATCATCATTCTTATCAAAAGGTACTAATAAACATTTACGACTTGCTAAATAATCACACATATGTACAAAGTTTTGATACTTAGTCTTTGGCTTTTCTAATACTTCTACTCCATTATAATCTGTAGTCCAAGATCCCATATGTGTCTTAACTGCATCGCATAAAAATTCAATTTCCTCTACTTCAAGTCCAAGTTCTTCTTCATTATCCATTATATAATCAGCTATTAGAATAGGATGGTCAAATCTCGTATATTTTTCATGATTAAGGCCTGATTTTAAACCATCATGTAAAATTAAGGCCATTATCATTAAGTCTTTCTCATCTTGTGTATACTTATCTCCTATACAAGGATCATTTAATAATTCATAGGCAATTCTAACAGCAGCCTTAGTATGACGTAAAAGTCCGCCTTCTCCTAATGCATACTCTGGATGATATTTACCAGTTGAAGATGCTGGTACCTCAAAAAAGTAATCAGGCAACAACTCTATCATTTTTTGACAAGCATTTTTTATTTTCTCACTCTTAATATATTCAAGTTCTTTAGAAAACTTTAAACTTTTATTCATACTACTTCACCTCTAATAAATTCTACAATTATTTCATTACTTATATAAAACTTTGATTCTGGAATATAAACATTTTCTTTATCATCTATAATAAACCCATTATTAATAAGTCTAGAATAATTATAACATTCATCTATATTTTTGCCAAACTCATTATAAAATTTCTTCTTATTTATTCCATTACTCATCCTAAGTCCTAACATTATTTCATATTCCATATTGTCTTCTCTACTAACGTTTTCTATTGAAGAAACATAATCACCCATAAAATATTTATTAAAAGACCTCGTATTAGCAATCCTCTCATCTAAAATATAAGAACTAGCTCCTAAACCAAATCCATAGTAATGTAAATTTTTCCAATATACAGTATTATGTTTAGAAGAATAACCCTTCTTACAAAAATTACTAATTTCATAATGATTAAAGTCGTTGTCTTTTAAGTACTTACAAATAAACTTATACATTTCTAAATCTAAGTCTTCTGAAATATTCTTAGTATTCAAAACACTAAGTAAAGTATTTTTCTCAATTATCAATGAATAAGTAGAAACATGTTCTACATCTAAATCAATAATAAAATCTAAATCTTCTTTTAACTCTTCAATAGTCTCATCTTTTAATGCATATATTAAATCTATATTAATATTATTAATACCTATTTTCTTAGCGTATTTAACTATATCTCTAACATGATTCTTATCAAAATCTCTATTTAAAAACTCTAAATGTTTTTTATTAGTAGATTCTAATCCAAAACTAAGTCTATTAACTCCATTTTTTTTAAATAGATCTAACTTCTCAAATGTAGTACTTTCAAAATTAGCTTCTATCGTAAACTCTTCTAATGACTCTTTATCAAAAATATTTGTTATTTCAAATAATCTTGTAAGTTGTGTAATATTTAATGAAGAAGGAGTACCACCACCAATATATAATGTTTTTATTCTTTCTCCTAAATATCTTTTTCTAATTTCCTTTTCCAAAGAATCTAAATATTTGTCAACTAGCTTTTCATTATAAAGTACTTTACAAAAGTCACAGTAAGAACAAATCTTCTCACAAAATGGAATATGTATATATACTGCTTCAGTCATTACTTATGACTACTTCCCTTCGCATCATCATCTTTTTCTATATCGGACTTTTTCATAATCCCAGCAACAGATCCTAATGATATACCTTGACTAGTTGCGATAGTTCTATAAGCTGCTTCTCCATTAACAACAAGTCCAACAACAGTACTCTTTATATCATCAGAAATAGTTCTATTAGTTTGTCTATAAAGATCTCCTACTCTTTCTATATCAGTCTTAAATTCTTCAAAAGAAATTCCTTGAGTCCATCTATTTAATTGTTTATTATCTTTAGTTTGCTCATTAATTTTTTCTTGTAGCTGTGAAAGTTCCTCTTCACTAATATCCGGTAGCAATAATAAAATATCATTGCCTCTTTCTCTAACTGTTTTTAAACATCTTTTAATAGTTGCCTTAGGTATTTCAGTTGCATCCCCTAAATCAGTAGAAGAACATCCTGCTTTTACAAATAATTTCCCAACTTCATATGCAAACTGCATATTTAATCTTAACTTTTCTTCACCAAGCATCTCTTTTACACCTCATCCATACTTAAAACGCTCATAAATGCTTCTTGTGGCAATTCTACACTACCTATCTGTTTCATTCTCTTTTTACCTTCTTTTTGCTTCTCTAGAAGTTTTTTCTTACGAGTAACATCTCCACCATAACATTTAGCCAAAACATCTTTTCTAAGTGCTTTAACGGTACTTCTCGCAATAACATGATTACCTATCGCAGCCTGAATTGGAATTTCAAATAACTGTCTAGGAATAGATTCTTTTAACTTTTCAACTACACTTCTACCACGTTGATAAGCAAAGTCTTTATGAACTATAACACTTAAAGCATCAACTACTTCACCATTTAATAAAATATCCATTTTAACTAGATCACTTTTCTTATAACCAATGACTTCATAATCAAATGAAGCATACCCTTTAGTATAAGATTTTAATTTATCAAAGAAATCATAAACAATTTCAGATAATGGTAACTCATAATGTATATTAACACGACTAGTATCAATATATTCCATATTTATATAAATACCTCTCTTATCTTGGCATAACTTCATAATAGGACCAATGTACTCTTTAGGGGTAAATATACTAGTCTTAATAAAAGGTTCCAATACTTCTTTCATCTTACCCTTATCTGGTAATTTATTAGGAGCATCAACTAATATCTTTTCATCATTATTTAAAATAGCCTCATAAACAACAGAAGGAGCTGTTGTTATTAAATCTATATTAAATTCTCTAGTAACACGTTCTTTAACTATTTCTAAATGTAAAAGTCCTAAAAAACCACATCTAAAACCAAATCCTAAAGCCGAAGAAGTCTCTGGTTCAAAAACAAGTGAAGCATCATTTAATTTTAATTTTTCTAAAGCTTCTCTTAAATCTTCAAATTTAGAAGTATCAATAGGATAAACTCCACAGAAAACCATTGATTTCATAGGTTTATAGCCAGGCAATTTACTATCAGCCGGATTTTTCTCTAAAGTAATAGTATCTCCTACTCTAACATCACCAATATTCTTTATACTAGCACAAATAAATCCAACTTCTCCAGATACTAATTCATTC
Organism: bacterium; assembly: GCA_963656615.1. Classification (GTDB taxonomy): domain Bacteria; phylum Bacillota_I; class Bacilli_A; order RF39; family UBA660; genus CAG-877. The sequence continues at coordinate 17,066 of CAVKJF010000012.1, forward strand.
TTCTTTACTTCTTTAGGTGTATTAATATGAATAGAAGTTACTTCATAACTAGCATTCGTTTCCATCATTCTAATGGTATCCCCTACTTTTAGTGTACCATTAACTATTCTAACTGAAACAACAACACCCTTATAAGCATCAAAAATACTATCAAAAATAAGTCCTTGTAATTTATTATCATTGCTTCCCTTAGGAGCAGGAACTTTATCAATAACTTTTTCTACTAATTCTTTAATACCAGTACCATTTTTAGCACTAGTTAAAACTATTTCATCTTTTTCAAAACCAATCATTTCTAACTCTTCAATAACCTTATCAACATCAGCTGAAGGTAAATCTATTTTATTAATAACCGGTATAATAGTTAAATTATTTTCAAGAGCCAAGTATAAATTAGCAAGAGTTTGAGCTTCTATTCCTTGTGCCGCATCAACTACCAGTATTGCTCCTTCACAAGCTGCTAAACTACGTGAAACTTCATACGAAAAATCAACATGACCAGGTGTATCTATTAAATGTAAATAATACTCTTCATTATTATATTTATAAGTAAGTTGAACAGCATTTAACTTAATTGTAATTCCTCTTTCTCTTTCAATATCCATAGAGTCAAGCATCTGTTCTTTTAACTCACGTTTTTGTATTGCTCCAGTAATTTCAAGTATTCTATCTGCCAAAGTACTTTTACCATGATCAATATGTGCAATAATACAAAAATTTCTAATATTTTCTTGTTTCATATACATCTTCCTCGCTAAATTATTATATCATGTCTACCGTTAATTAGTAAATTACAAGTTTAATAATAAATCAACTATAGAAAATAAAACAATGACTAAACCAAAAAGAAAAAAGTACCTAAAAGTACTTCTTCAATTTAAAAATTTGACCTAAAACCGCTCTTTTCAAACGCTTGTCAAGTATATTATTTCTTGCTATATTTAATTTGGAACATTTAATTGTTAGGTGATTTGCCTTACTTCTTATGAAGGGAGGTGATATGATGACGAAAAAGGATTTTCTAATCTCTTCTTTGCTTATCATAATATTACTTCTAGTGTTTTTACTATTTATAGTACTACAATAAAGAAAACCACCTAACTAAGCATAGTTAGGTGTTTGCAAAAAAACGTAAGGCAAACATCCAACAGCGAAAAATTGAATGTTCCTTTTTATTTTATGAGAACATGCCTCATCTATATACATAATATCACAAAAAGCTACCTTTTACAATAATTCTAAATATTTATTTAACATTTCAATTTCTAATTCATTAACTAATTTAACAAAATCAGTATAATCCCCAGTAGTGTGTGCCTTATCTAAAGTATTATAGTATCCTAATCTTTTTTCTTTTTTTATAATTACTGGAAGATATCCATTATTCATTAAAGATAAATTCATAACTAATCTTGAAGTTCTACCATTACCATCAACAAATGGATGAATTTTAACTAATTCACCATGTAATAATGCAGCTCTAATAATTGGATGATATTTTTTCCAATTCTTATAGTTAATAATTAATTTTTCCATTAATTCAGGAACAATTAAGTAATCTGGTGGAATATGTGCAGCACCTTTTATTTTTACATTCTCATTTCTATATTTACCAGCATTATCATCGTCAATTTCTTTTAAAACTAATTGATGAATATTTTTAATATTCCATTCAGTAACAGGCTCCCTATCCTTAATAAGATCATCTAAAAATAATATTGCTTGTTCATGGTTAATAACTTCTAAGTGTTCTTTTAAAGATTTACCGCCAACGGTAATACCTTCTAAAACAACCTGTGTTTCTCTTAATGTTAATGTATTTCCTTCTATACCGTTACTATTATAAGTCCACTCTAAATTGATAGATTCTTTTAAAGATTTTAATGTTTCTTTTGATATCGGTCTCTTTGAATTTAATTTTTTATTTAATTCATCAACTTTATCAAAATAATTATCAGGTAAATCAAATTTAAATTCCGTATTATCTAATCTAACACTTCTTTTATCGGCTGGTTTATTAGCATTGATAGGAATATTCCAGTTATTACCTACTTT
>CAVKJF010000013.1:0-638 GCA_963656615.1 bacterium
GCACTAACTACATTACTATTAATAGGTACTTGAGGTATGATAGTAGCATCAGTATTAATATTAACATTAGTACCATCAACAACTACTTGTTTTTTCTTCTTACCTTTAATACTAAAGATAACAACTAAAAGTAATATTACAAATACTATAAATAAACTTACATATAAAATAATATCATCAGAACCAAGTTTTGTTTCAACTGGAATACTTTCTAAAACTTTAGGACTATATTCAACTCTAGTCCCACGTACTAATAATCGGTGTGTATTTACTGCATATGGTGTACAAGTAACTAGTGTTACATAATCCTCTCCTTCCTGAAGTTCTAATTCTGAAACATCAGCTGGTTCAACAACAAGTACTTGATCTACTTCATAGGCAAATACTTCATCTAGGATATATATATAAAACATATCTCCTACTTTAAGTTGATTTAAATCAGTAAATAATCTAGCTGAAGGAAGACCAGAATGTGCAGATAATACAGCATGAGTACTTTCTCCTCCTACTGGAAAAGAACTACCTTCTAAGTGACCTACACCTTTCTGTAAAACTTCATCACTTGTACCATGAAAGATAGGTACTTTAATATCTATCTTTGGTATATTTAAATAACCCATCATTCCATTACTATTAAT
>CAVKJF010000013.1:683-18022 GCA_963656615.1 bacterium
AAATTCTTATTATAATTTCTAGCTTCTTCTATTAACTCAGTATTTTTATTATTACTATTAGAAGCAATAGTATCAGAGTAATCACTAATAACTACTTGAGCCTTATTAGAATTCATAAAATTAGAAATAACAGGATATAACATTATAAGTAGTCCAATAATTACAAGTAAGGTGAATATAATTATAGGACAATATTTTTTTAAAGTCTTATTCATTTAAAATACCTTTATTTTTATAAATAACACCAATAGTAAATATAGATACAATAATAAATAAACTAATATCGGTAGCACTTAATATTAAAGTAAATGTTAGTAACCAAGTAATTACTTTATTATTCATTATATAATCTCCTTAATATGATATTTCTCAAATATTAAAAGGATATACCTAATAATATTTGAGAAATGTATCTATATTTAAGCAGTTTGTTCTTGTTTTTTCTTTCTAGTATAAAGAACTAAAAGTAATACAGCACTAACTACAGTAATCATACCGATAACAGTATATAAGATACTACCAGTACCACCTGTAAATGGTAATATACCTGCTTCAAATGCAGCTACTTCTGCTACATAATAACCTTCAGTAGTACTTTCTGTAGATCCATCAATTTTTACTTTCATACTAACTGCATCTTTAGGTAAGCTATAACCTGAAGCAGTTGATGTTTGTTTTAAGTAATAAGTACCTGAAGCAACACCTGGAAGACGTCCTTTACCTGTACTATCAGTAGTAAGTGTTCCTATTTTAGTTAATAAAGAAGCATCTGAATATACATCAAATGTAACTCCTGAAAGTACTTTAGATTTATCTCCATTAGCGTAAATTAATACTTCAACACCATAAGTAAATACTGATGTACTAGCAGCACTTGAAGTAGTAGTACCAGTACCATATGGATCATTTGAATAAGTAAGTACTGCACTATTAAGGTTACCAGTATCACCTAAAGTAGCGTTACTATTTAATTTTGCTTTATATTCTACAGTAACTGTTGTACTAGTAACATAATCAGTATTAAATACTATAGTAATTGATTGTCCTGAAATAGAAACTGTTGCTACTGTATTACCAGAACTATCCTTAAATGTACCAGAATTATTAGTTAAAGTAGTGTCTCCATCTTTAATTGAAATACTACTAACACTTGATAAAGTAATACCATTAGCTGCTGTATCCTTAAGAATATAAGCTTTATTAGTAGCATTAGTTGGATATTGTGGAACTCCAGCAACTAAGAAATATGAGAATTCTGTACCTATATTATAGTTACCATCATAATGTCCAGTAGATCCAACAGACTTAGCAACTGATGCACTACTAACTTTAGCTACGATAGTAGTATCATCTAGAGTCCAATCGTTACCATTAGCTTTTGGAACAACGTTACCAACCATAACAGCATATACACTATTAGTTACCTTTGGTAATACTAAATATGCACCAGCAGGAACACTTCCACCAGTAGCTCCTTCACCGGCATCATATGTTAAAGTAGTACCAGTAACAGAATTAGTTTTAACATAGCTTGCATAAGCACTAACTAATTTATCTAATGTAGAAGTAGTTCTAGTAGATCCAGAAGTAATATCTCCATTAGTTAAATTATAATACTCATCTACAGTAAGATCACTATAAGTAGATGAACTTGTTAAGAAAGCTTTAAATGTACTAGTGAACTCATAAGTAATAACATTAGTTGAACTATTATAAAATGTATCTAATATTTTATAAGCAACTAAAGTATCACTTGTTGGTGCATTAGTAATCATAATTGCAGCTTCATCAGTTACAATATAACTATTAGTATCAGTTGTACCTTTAGTTGATCCAGTTGTAAGTGAAGCAGCATCAACATTAAGTACTAATCCAAATGTAAAGATTGTAACAAATAAGCCAAGTAATTTTTTCTTCATTTTTTATACATCCTTTCTTTATATATATAACAAACTCTACTCAAATACCATTAAAATATTTACGAGTTGAAGCTACTCATTCTCACCTAAACGCCATCTGAATATAGTTGTGTTACCATAATTTAATTATTTTTTATCATTATCTTTATTTTTTTTCTTATATAAAACATAACCAGCAACACCAGACATAATTATAATCAATCCAAAGATTGTATAAATAATAGTACCAGTCCCACCAGTGAATGGTAATATACCTGAACTATTAACAGGTATCTCTACTTTATAGTATCCATCATTACTACCAGAAACAGCTCCAGTACTTTTAACTTTCATTGATGTAGTTGCTGCTAAAGAATAACCTGATGCAGTCTTAGTATTTTTTAAATAATAAGTACCTTCTGCTACTCCCACCAAACTACCTTTACCAGTTGAATCTGTAGTAATAGTACCGACTTTTTCAGAAAGACTAGAATCAGTATAAACATCAAAAGTCATATTTGAAATACCTGTACTTGTACCAGATTTATATGCAAACAATTCTAATCCATAAGTATATACAGTAGTACTAGAAGTAACAGTAGTAGTACCAGTACCATACGGATCATTTGAATAAGTAAGTACTGCACTATTTATATTACCAGTATCTCCAAGTACTGCACTAGAATTAAGTTTAGCATCATACATTACTGTAACTTTATTAGTAGTAATATAGTTAACATCAAAAGTAATAGTAACAGTTTGTGCTGAAATAGATATTGTTGCTACTGTATTACCAGATGAATTAACTACTGTACCATCACTATTTGTAGTCAGAGTAGTTTCTCCATCTTTAATAATGAAACTACTAATACCAGATAAACTAATACCAGTACCTAATGTATCAGTAATTGTATAAACTCTATTAATAGAATTAGTCGGATATGTAGGAACAGTACCAACCAAGTAATATTTATAGGTATCATCTATCTTAAAACTAGAAGTAGTATTATCAATATCTTCTACATACTTATTAATAGAAACATCAGACGCTTTCGCAACAATACTTGTATCATTCAAAGTCCATTCATTATCAGTTGTACCTTCCATTTGTAAGTTTCCTACCATTACTGCATAAACTTTAGAAGATGTCTTTGGCAAAATCAAATATGTACCAGCAGCAAGTGTTGTACTAGCTGTATTACCAGTAGTTGTCATAGTAGTACCAATAACAGAGTTATTTCTAATATATGTTGCATACAAACTAGCAAGCTTGTCTAAAGTTGAAGATGTCATCGTAGAACCAGATGTAATATCACCAGAAGTTAAATTCATATAATCTTCAATAGTAAGACTATTATAAACACTACTAGAAGTTAAAAATGAACTGAAAGCTGCAGTAAACTCATAACTAATAGTATTACTTGAAGAAACATAACTAGCATCTAAGACTTTATATGCTACAAACGTATCACCTGTATTAACTCCAGATATATTTAAAAGAGCAGAATTAGAAACAAGATAATTACTCTTAGAAAAATCCCATTTCAATTCAACACCATGAGTATTATAAGGCGGTTCCGGAATAGCAGCGACCAAATTATATGGAGTTAACCAAGCAAAAGCAACAAAAGCAAACACTAAATATTTAATTATCTTACCTTTCATGCAAATATCATCATCCTTTATATAAACATAATTATCACTTTTTCTTACCTTTCTTTATAAATATATAACAAAGTATACATATAAATAAAGAAACACCAAACAATGAAATATATATATATAATGGATCAAATGTATTCGGAGCAATAGTAGAATCTCCTTTATTAACATTAAGTGACTTAGCTTCAGTCTTCATTAAGACTGTTAAATCATACATAAATATTTCATCTACTTCATTATAATTAGGCAAACTCAATAAAACTGGTCCAGATGAATATTCATAATCAGTAGTCTTTTTATTATCAGCAATTAATAAATATAAACCTGTTTCTAAATCAGTAAAAGTAAATTTACCAGTACTATCAGTTGTAAAAGTATCAAAATAATCAATATCATTATCATCAATATACTTACTAATACCTTTAGCATAATCATTCCATTTAGTATTATCCTTTACCAAAGTATTAATATCAGTACCATAATCACTAAAATCATCTACATAAGTATACTCTGCAATATTACTTATATCAGCAATACGATATAAATAAATCTTAGTATCAGAAATAGCTGTATCACTATAATTATATTTACCAGTAATACTACATACCTTATCTACATCTATTCCTTGAGCAAAACAATTAGTTATGGAAATAAAGAATGAAACTACAATGACTAATAATAATTTAAATCTTTTCATCACGCTAAACTTCCTTTCTTCTTAGTATAACTAACATACCCTACTGATGCCATTAGAATTATTAAAATACCAATGACTACATATGGAATATTACCAACTCCACCAGTATTAGGTAACATATTTATCTCTTCATTTACTAAGTTAACAACAACCGTACCTGTCGTATTAGCAATACTTGTACCATCAAATGTTATACTACCATCATCCCCTACAACAACAGTATAAGTATTAGAAAGTATTTGATATCCAGAATCTACTTTAGTTTGTTTTAAATAATAAGTACTACCAGGAACCAATCCTTTAAAACTCATACCTGAGCCAAACATATTACTTAAACTAGCATCTGTATATAATGTGAATTTTGAATTAGTTAAATCATCCCCAGAAGTATTTTTTAAATTAACATCTAAAGTAACATTCGACACTTTAAAATTAGCTGAAACTTTATAATCTTGAGTAGTATCTAAATAATACCCTGTACTAGTTAAAGCACCAGTTAGTTCAACAACATTTACATAATCATTAACTATATCATTTGAAACTACATATTTAGCTGAAATTGTTACACTAGAATTTGCTCCTAAAGTACTTATTTTTACAAAGCTTTCATTCATAACTGTATAACTATTACCATTACTTACAAATGTCGCTCCATCTAATTTTTCTTGTAACATTACATCGCTAATAGCGTAAGATTCATTATTAGTAACTACTATATTAAAATTAACTGTATCTCCTTCTTGATAAATGTCTTTCTTATTAGCTATATTAATAGAAATACTTGGTGCAAAATAACCAGAGAATAACATCCATTCACCATAGATAACTACATCTTCTTCTGGCATTTCAAATGTCTTAGTCTTATACCAACCTAAGAATTTATATCCTGTTGCGACTGGATCATCAGCAAGTGTAACAGTTTCTCCTGGTGCATATGAAACTGTAGCTGGTAATAAACTACTTGCATTATCAGGAACTACTGAACCTTGGAATTGATATGAAACTGCATATTTTATTTTTTCAAAAGATCCTGTAATAGTTATATTAGTATTTGGCATTTGGAAAATTCCTTCATCATTAACCGTAACAGTACTTGGAACTGTCCAACCTAAGAATTTATATCCAGAAACTACATCTCCAACTTTTAAAGAATCAAGTTTTACATCACTACCATAACTATAACTCTTAGTAGTTGGAACACTAAATCCATCTGGAGCCTCTCCTGAAATTGAATAAATAACATTGTATGTAGTTTTCTTAGTAAAACTACCAGTAAATACTACATTAGAAGCTGGCATTGTAAATGATCCTGAACTAACTGTAACATCTGAACTACTCCATCCAGAAAATGTATAATTAGAAACATTAGGTTCAGCTTCAACTCCAACTGTTACTCCAGCATTATAACTACTAACACTAGGAGCATCAGGGACATCATCTGGAACTGTACCCGTATATTTATAAGTTACAGAATACAAAGTTGCTTCTTCATCTCCCATAAAAGCATGAACTGTATTAGACTTAGTTGAAAAATCATTTTCTCTTGCAAAAGCCGTATTATAAAAGTCCATTCTAGAACCAGTTAAAGCTGGAGTTGTCGTAACTATACCAACTGTTAACTTACAACCTGCCTGTAAGTTTTTAACTTTAAAAGAAACAGTTCTAGTTGACTCATCATAAACAAGTCCTGCAAAGTCACCTACAACGGAACCTGGACAACTAGTACCATCACTTCTTTTAACAGCTCCAATTGTTCCATCTTCAGTTGAAACAAACTCTTTAAAAATTAAACCATCCGGAATTTTATCTTCAACATATATGTAATCACTATGAACATCAGCTGTAGCTGTATCACTAGAAGTAACAGCCTTAGCGTCAGTTCCATCATAAATAACATCAATATAATAAGTTAAGTCACTATTAGGAGCTACTCTTGCATCATTATCTAATGTAGCGGCAAAAGACCTATTAATTAACATAATAAAAAGTGACGCAAAGCCAATGAAAAGAGCTACAATAAAAATATAAGTCAATTTTTTCTTTTTCAAAATGTCACCACCAAACAATCAAATACATAAGAATTATCTATCATAATTACTATAGCATTACCATTATATAATGTATTATAACAAATTTTTTTTTCAAGTTCAATAAACTTAAGCCAAATTAAAAGGATATTATTACTAATATCCTAAATAAACATATAATCTGGCTTTTTATAATTTAAAGAGTAATCTTTTTCTTCCATATACTTTGAAACCCAAACAACTTTTTCTTCTTCAAGACTCTTTTTAACATCAATTATTCTTTGATTTCTAGAACCTCTAAAGTATATATCCAAACTCTTCTCTTCTAACACAAATTTACCATCTACTAAAACATCTATATATTGAAGTAAAGCTCTTTGTTTTGGATTATTAAGAATCTTTTCATAAGTAAAGCCAGTATAGCACCAAACATTAAGTCCTAACTCTTTAGCGGCTTTACAAATTTCTAAACAAGCTTCACTTTGGCACATTGGATCTCCACCAGATAAAGTAATTCCATCTTGACCTTCTAAGTTCTTTAACTCTTCAATTACTTCATCAACATCTACTAAAAATCCACCATTAAAATCATGTGTCCCTGGGTTATGACAGCCTTTACAGTTATGAGGACACCCTTGAGTCCATATAACTGTTCTTATTCCTTCTCCATCAACAATAGAATCAGGTTGTAAATCTGCGGCTAATCTAATTTCCATTTACTTTGTCTCTTTTAATAGTTCTTTAACACCAGAATGTTTAACACGATCTTTTTCTTCTGCTCTTTTACCGTTATTAAATCTAGAAACATCTCCTGCTAAATATCCAGTAACTCTTCTAATTCTTTCGAATTTTTCTCCTTCACCAACTATTTTTTCCATAAAATATTCCTCCTATCTTTTTATTTTTTATTTTTATCTTCCACAACACTCAGGTGCTGTAATTTGTTCTACTGGTATTCCTTCAAATTCATGTCTTCCACATCCTGGACAAACATCATTGATTACACCAACATATCCACATACTGGATCTCTATCTACTGGATGGTTAACTGCACCATATCCAACACCAGATTCTTTCATTATACGAACAACCTTTTCAAAAGCATCAACATTACTAGCAACATCTCCATCTAATTCAATATATGAAATATGTCCACCATTAGTAAATTCATGATAAGGAGCCTCAATCTTAATCTTATCAACAATACTAATATTATAATAAACTGGTACATGGAATGAATTTGTATAATATTCTCTATCAGTAACACCTTTTATTTTTCCATAAATTGCTTTATCAATAGCTGTAAATCTTCCAGATAATCCTTCAGCTGGTGTAGCTAAACATGCAAAGTTAAGATTATTTTGTTCTGCATATTCATCACATTTATTTCTCATAAATTGAATTATTTCAAGTCCTAATTTTTGACTCTTCTTATCTTCACCTTGATGTTTACCAGTTAAAGCTTTTAAACATTCAGCAAGACCAATGAATCCAATTGATAAAGAACCATGTTTCCATACTTTTCTTAATCTATCAGTAGGTTTTAACTTTTCACCATTATTCCAAACTCCTTGTCCTAATAAGAATGGAAAGTTATATGAATGTTTACTACATTGTACTTCAAACCTTTCAAGTAATTGATCACGAACCTTATCCATAATTTCTCCAAGTTCTTCATAAAAACCTTCCATATCTGCTTTATCTCTTTCTTTTAAAGCTATACCATGTTTAATACCAAGTCTTGGTAAATTAATTGTTGTCCATGATAAATTACCTCTACCAGTAACTATTTGATTATCAGGAGAAGTAACATCTCCAATAACACGAGTACGACATCCCATATAAGCTATTTCTGTATTTATATCTCCTGGCTTATAGTATTGTAAATTAAATGGAGCATCAATAAATGCAAAGTTAGGGAAAAGTCTTTTAGCTGATACTTTACAAGCTAATCTAAATAAATCATAGTTAGGATCTTCTTTATTATAGTTAACTCCTTCTTTTACTTTAAATATTGAAACTGGAAATATCGGAGTTTCTCCTCTACCAAGTCCTCTATCTGCAGATAATAAGAAGTTTCTAATAACCATTCTACCTTCTGGAGAAGTATCAGTACCAAAGTTTACTGATGAAAATGGTACTTGAGCTCCAGCTCTAGAATGCATTGTATTTAAATTATGAATGAATGCTTCCATCGCTTGTTGAGTAGCTCTATCAGTTTTTTGTACAGCTTTCTCACATGCTAATTTAAATATTTCTTTTACTCTATTAGATCCTTTTTGATAATCAGAAAATTCTTCTAAATTGACATCAATACTTTCTACTTTATCAATTTCACGAATAATTCTGTCTATATTAATAACACCAATAAAACCATCTAAATCTAAAAAGTCATATATAGTTTGTTTAAATTGTTTCTTGAATGTTTTTAAAACACCAGGTGCTAAATAATAATCAAGTGCTGGTATTGCTTGTCCACCATGTTGATCATTTTGATTAGCTTGAATAACTATTGCTGCAAGCGAACTATAAGTTGAAATATCTTGTGGAGGTCTTACATATCCATGACCTGTATCAAATCCATTTTTAAATAATTTTGATAAATCTATTTGACAACAAGTAGTAGTACCCATTGCTAAAAAGTCCATATCGTGAATGTGAATTTCACCTTCATCATGCATTTTTGCATATTCTGGTTTCATTAAATATGCTTTAGCAAATTCTCTTGAAACAGTAGATCCATATTGAAGCATAGTACCCATTGGACTATTACCATCAATATTAGCATTCTCTCTTTTAGCATCTTCTTCATTAGCTGATTTTAATCCTAAATTTTCTAATGATTTTAAAAATTTATGAGTTTTCTTATCATCAAAGAATGATTGACGAGATTGAGTTCTTCTTTCACGATATTCAGAAAATGATTTATAAACATCTTCATATCCTTTTAAAGATAATTCTTCTTCAATAAAATCTTGAATTTGTTCAATTTGAAATTTATCTGTATTCTTAACTTCTTTTTCAATTCTTTTCAAAACTGCTTGATAAACTTTTTGAATATCTTTAGAATCATACTTACGAAGTTTCTCATCTTCCCCATTATCTATTTCTACACTATCAAAACCCTTTTTTATTGCTAAAGCTATTTTAGTCTCATCAAACGGAACTTTTTTTCCATTTCTCTTAATAACCATAATATTTTCTAATTTGTCGCTTACTTCTACCATAATTTAACCTCCACCATTAAGTAACTTCTAAATTCATTTTAAAAACTAAAGACACAAAAATCAATACTAAAATCGACACTTTTTTTACCGTTTTTTCAAATACGTTGATATATAAAGAAAATACCAAAAAAATATTTTTGTTCGATTTACGACAATTTACATTTTTGTACATTTGGAAAAATTAAAATATTCAAAAAATAAATTTTTTTCAAAATAAAAATTACCAATTCCTTGTAAAATAAAGGAACTAGCGATTTACAAAGTATAAAAAATTTGAAAATAGAAAAAATTGTTTTTTACATTTTTCTAATTTTTGTATCAGTTGAGCCAAAACCACCATTTCTAGTACCAGTAGCTTCATCGTTATCTACAGTTAAAAATTTAGTAAAAACAACCTGCCCAATAACGTCACCTTTTTTAACCTCAATATCATGGTCACTACAGTTAAAATACGCAAAGTAAAAATGCCCATCATTATCTGGATTACCATAATAATCAGAATCAATTAATCCTACACTATTTGCCATTAAAAATCCTTTTTTAGGGCCAGAACTTCTATTAAGTAATAAGAAGCACTCATCATCCATACAATAGCCCTTTAAACCTGTTGGAATAAGCGTTGGTTTAATACCAGGTTTATACATCGGAATAATAACATCCTCTGCTGCTTCTACATCATAGCCAGCTGAATGTGCAGTCTTTCTAACTGGCAAATTTATCCCTTTATCTTCATATCCTTTAACAATTTCAAATCCACGTCTTTTCATTAAACTTCTCCTTTTAAAATATTACTATTATCAATATACAAATTAATTTTATTATTATCAAGACTTTTTTTAACATCAATTATTCTCTGATTACTACTTCCTACATAATGAAGTTTCTCTAAAGCAAGTCCAAGTACAAATCTACCCTCAAGTAAAACATCAACACATTCTAAAATATTTTTTAAGTTTTTATCGTCTTTAACTTGCTTCATTAATTCTTCCCAAGTATATCCAGTATAACACCAAATATTTTTATCTGGAAATTTTTCTTTAATCTCCATCATTAAAGAACTCAAATTTTCTCTATTATCTAAATATAATGGATCTCCCCCAGAAAAAGTAATACCAGAACACCAGTCTTTTTCTAATTCATCAAATATCTCTTTTTTAGCAGCTTCATCAAAAATAAGCCCATCATTAGCGTCCCAAGTAATTGGATTCTGACAAGCATGACAATGATGAGAACATCCAGCTAACCATAAAACAACACTAAGTCCTTCACCATTTAACATATCTGCTTTTGTAATATTATGATATCTCATGCTACATTGACTTCCTTTCAGATATTTCCACCATTTTGGCGTTACTTAACATTGTATCTCCATGTACTCTAGAATATGATAAATAACCATTCATTCTATCTATCTTAGTAAGATCACTACTTCCACATTTAGGACAAACATCCATTTCTAATTCTTCATGTCCACAGTTATTACAATAAGCCAAACTCAAATTAACACCTTCATAAAAACCTAATTTCATAGCTCTTTCTATATATGTAAGCATAGCTTCTTTATTATAACTCAAGTTATAACGTACATATTGAATTCTTCCACCTTTAAATAGTTCCCAAAAACGATTTTCTAAATTTTGCTTTTCTATACCAGTAATATCTTCCCATACACCACAATGAAAACTATTAGAAACATATTCTCTAGAACTAACTCCTTCAATAACTCCATATTTCTTTCTAAATTGTTTTATCTGTAATCCACATAAGTTTTCTGCAGGAGTACCATATATAGCGTATAAAATATGATCATCATCCTTAAATTCCAAAGTTTTTTTATTAATATATTTCAAAACCTCAACAGCAAATTCTCCATCTTCAACAATACTTTTCCCATTATATAAAACTTGTAATTCATTTAAAGCAGTTATTCCAAAAGATGCTGTTGAAGATCTAAGTACTGGCTCAATTGCTTCATCTGGCTTTAAATTACCTCCATAAAAACCACCCTGACAATAAGCTAAAGGATTAGTAGAAGCTTTCCTCTTAGCTAAATAACGATAAGTTCTAATATGTATCTTTCTAATCATTTCTAAATAATAATCTAAAACTTCATAAAAGTCTCTTTGTTCTTCTCTAGCCTTAGCTAAAATCATAGGTAAATGTAATGATATAGCTCCTATATTAAATCTTCCTATATAAACAGGTTTATCATTTTTATCAGCCGGATTCATACCACCTTTTTCATACCAAGGTGATAAAAATGCTCTACAGCCCATTGGACTAACAACTCTTCCATACTTTTTATAAATATCGCAAACATAACCTTCTCCAGATAATGATAAATAATCTGGATACATTGTTTTTTGACTACACTTTATCGCAGCTAAAAAATTATCTCTTAATTTCATTCCCTTACCATGTAATTTTTCATCATATAAAAATACTAATTTAGGAAATAAAGTTGGTTTCTTAAACCCTTTCTTGCCTTGACCTTCTCTATGTACATCCAATATAACTCTACTTATAAGTCTTGCAAATTCATCCGTATCAATACCAAAAGTAAATGTAACAAAAGGATAATCTCCCCTACTAGAACTAACTGTATTAAGTTTATATTCAATACCTTGATATCCTTGTTCACACTCTCTTTTTACTTTACTCCAAGCATATTTATCAGCTTCATCTTTAAAAGAGTCTCCTTTAATACTTAAATACTCATCATAATACTTTTTATAAGTAAGCCTAGCGTACTTCTTCAACACAGTATCAACCTCTGGTACTGTAAATCCACCATATTGCATAGCTGTAGTATTAATAATAACATCGCCCATAACATTAAACGCAGTTTGTAATGTTTTAGGCTCTGTATACCAAATATTACTCATTTCAAATCCATCTTTTAATACATTAGCCATATCAAATAAACAACAATTCATTGTATCACGTCTTGCACTCATATCATGTATATAAATATATCCATCTTTACAAGCTTCTATTTCATTAGCTGTTAAAAAGAATTTTTTATAAAGTTCTTTATTCAAACTATTATATATTAAACATCTCTGTGTAGTAACTAAAGCACTATCCATATTAGCACATTCTTTATCACCAATATAAGTAATTACCTGTGCTTTTTTATACACTTTATCTAAAATATGAACTACTTCTTTTTTATAATCTCTATATTCTCTATAACTTCTCGCCACTAACGGATTAACTTGATCTAAAGCAGATTCTACAAAACTATGAACCTGGTCAACCGTAGGATTAGTAGTTTGAGTATTAATCATATTCTTAACTATATCTATAATTTTATCAACAGCTTCATCTGTTAAATCAACCATTACTCTCTCAGCACTAGTAGTAACAGCCTTTCTTATTCTATCAGGATCAAACTTTTCTAAATTTCCATTTTTCTTAATAATTTTAATATCACGCATAATAACTTCTCCTATCCTATGTATTAAACTATAACCCAGATAATCAAAATTAACTGTTGCATTTGCAACAAAAACTAAAAAATGTTAAAATTATTTCATAAGGAGTGTATTAAAATGTTTGAAACCATTGAAAAAGAAAAGATTAATAGTTTTAAAAATAATTTGTCAAAGTGTGTAAATGTAACTCGTAAAGTATTTACAAACAAACAATTAATAATAAGTAACTTTTCAAGAAAGAATCTTATTGGATTTATAACTTACGGAAAAGCTTCTATCATAAAAACCGATATTAACGGCAACACTACTATCATGCGTGAATTAAAAGAAAATGATATTTTTTCTAATTTATTTTTTCAGCATTCAGAAGACGAAATATATATTATAAGTAATAATCAAACTGAAGTTATTTTTATAGATTATTATAATATTTTAAAAAACTGTAGTAAAAATTGCCCTTTTCACAATAACTTAGTAATCACTTTATTTGACTTATTAATAAAAGATAATCGTAAGCAAAATGAAAAAATAGAATTATTATCTCAAAAAACAGTAAGAGATAAACTTCTATATTTCTTAAAACAAAGAATGAATAAGGATAATGTATTCAAAGTAACAACTTCATACAAAGCCATTGCTGAATACATTGTTGTAGATAGAAGTAATCTAATGCGCGAATTAAACAAACTGGAAAAAGAAGGTTTAATTGAACGTGATAAAAATACTATATACATAAAATAAGAAGGAATATTCCTTCTTATTATTTGAAATAAATCAATAATACCAGATGTACATTGTAACAAATGCAATCAAGATAAATCATGTCTATCGTATCTAATCAACATGAACGAGTTTTATAACTAGAAGAATTTCCAGCCTCATCATAAACTTTAAATGTAACATTAGCATGCCTATTGACAGTAAATGCTGTAGTTATATAACCAGAATATATATTATCACAATCAAGATCCTTTTTATTCTTAAGTTTATTAATAATTTTAGCAAGAGAACATTTTTGTTCCTGCTCTTCACCATCATCATAAGCATAAGTAATCCTATTAACTCTAGAATCATCACTAAAGAAAATTTGTAAACGGCAATCAATAGTGCTAGCTTCTTTTATATCAGAAATCACAGGAGGAGTATTATCAATTTTAACAGTAAAAGAAGATTTTACATTTTCTAAAATTTGATTACCAGCCAAATCCGCAACACGACCTTCTCCAGCAAGTAGAACAAAATAGAATTCACCAGTTAGATCAGCAAGATCTATAGTTCTTTTCACTGATTTAGCACCTAATGCATTACCAAAATTAATACTTTGCCTAGAGTCTTGTACACATACATTAGGATTATCAACTTTTGCCAAACAATATGCTGAAAAACTATTTGGAACAAGACCAGCATCAGAACTAATTTCAACACTAATTTGCTTTGTTTTAGTCCATTTATCTCTTTCAGTATTAGAAGCTGCTGTGATATTAACCTCCATACTACCCTGTCTTCCTGCGGAAGAATTATCACATTTATTTACAGTAGTCGGAGTTTGATACACTATTTTTCCATTTTTATCAGTGCATGTTATATAAGGCTGATAAACATATTTATCATTCTTTTTTTCAATATGAACAAAAGTATCATCGCTAGGATCTCCATTAGTAGAATTTCCTGCGCAAGTAATTCCATTAGTTTCATAATCTTTTGCTAAAGCCTTTGTTTCCAATTCACTAAAAGTAATATCAGCACAACCAGATACAGCATACCCAAAAATATCTTCTTCATTGGAATCAACATAAAGTTTAGTTGATGAAACCAATGATTCACCATATTTTTCATACTTTCTTTCTCTATTTCTAGACTGTAATTGTTGCACACCTGGTAATGCCATAACCGTTATAATACCCATAATTGTTATCGCAACTAAAACTTCGATCAAAGTGAAACCTTTATTATTCTTTCTCATATACAAAACCTCTATTATATATATTATACTCAAATTATAACATACAAAAAAATATATTACCATAGAAAAAAAGTATGCTAAAGCATACTTAAAGAAATAAATATTACTATCTAGGTAACAAACTTAAACTAACTTTTCCCTTTTCTAAAGAAATATCATCAACATAGCAGTCAACTATATCTCCAACACTAACAACTTCACTTGGATGTTTAATATATTTAGTAGTTAACTTAGAAATATGAGCAAGTCCGTCATTATGAAGACCTATATCAATAAAAGCACCGAAGTCAACAACGTTTCTAACCGTACCTTGTAACTTCATACCAACACTCAAATCTTTTATATCTAAAACATCACTTTTAAGTAAAGGTTGTGGCATCTCATCTCTAGGATCCAAATTAGGTTTTTTTAATGATGCAACAACATCTTCTAAAGTATAAATATCTGTATTAAGTTTTTCTTTATATTCATCTAAATTAATAGTATCAAGTTTCTTAATTAATTCACTCTTACCTATCATATCTTTAGAATAACCTAAATCATCTAATAGTTTTAAAGCAATATCATAACTTTCAGGATGGATAGCTGTTGAATCTAATATATTGTCACCATCTACTACTCTTAAGAAACCAATTGCTTGTTCATAAGCTTTATCAGATAATAACTTCTTCTTTTTTATTTCTTCTCTAGAAGTAATCTTACCTATTTTTTCACGATACTCTATAATTTTTTCTATTGCCTTCTTAGTAATACCAGAAACATATTTTAATAATGAAGGCGAAGCAGTATTAATATTAACTCCTACACTATTAACGCACTTTTCAACTACAAAGTCTAATGAACTAGATAATTTCTTTTGTGATACATCATGTTGATACAACCCAACACCTATACCATCAGGTGGAATTTTAACAAGTTCAGCCAAAGGATCTTGAAGTCTTCTTCCTATACTAACTGCACTTCTTTTTTCAACTGCTAAATCAGGAAACTCCTCTATCGCAATAGGAGAAGCACTATATATTGAAGCTCCTGCTTCTGAAACAATTACATATTTACAGTCTAAATTATATTCCTTAATCATATCCGCACAAAACTTTTCAGATTCACGAGAAGCAGTACCATTACCTATCGCAATAATTGATACATTATATCTTTTTATAAGTTGTACAACAACTTCTTTAGATAAACGAACTCTTTCTTCTGTATTATTATTTAAAAACGGTTTAATAACTGTTGAATCTAAATACTTTCCATTTTTATCAACAACAGCCAATTTACATCCATTAACAAAACCAGGATCAAATGCTAAAACAACTCTTTCTTTCATCGGTGGCGTTAAAAGTAAAGCTTCCAAATTCTTACCAAAATTATCTATTGCTGCCTCTTCTCCTACCTCTGTTAAATCACTTCTGATTTCTCTTTCAATAGAAGGTGCAATTAATCTCTTATATGAATCATTTATAGCGTCTTTTACACCATCAACAACAAAAGATTTATCATTCTTAATAAGTTTCTTTTCTAAATAAGAAATAATTCCATCTTTATCTATATCAATACTAACACTAAGTACTTTTTCATTTTCTCCTCTATTTAAAGCAAGTATTCTATGTGCCTTAATCCATTTAATAGGTTCTTGATAAGAATAATACATTTCATATGTCTTATTAGGAGCTATATCATCACCTTTTTTCTTACTAGAACAAATAACACCATTTTTATAAAAATAACTACGTATCCATTTACGATAACTAGCATTATCACTAATCCATTCTGCAATAATATATTTAGCTCCTTCAATACATTTATCCATTGGTAAATCATCTTTTACAAATTTCTTTGTAATATCTTCTAAACTACCATTAGTAGGAAAACTCATAATTATTTTAGCTAAAGGTTCAAGTCCTAAAGCGATAGCTTCTGTTGCTTTAGTCTTTTTCTTCTCCTTATATGGTCTATATAAATCTTCAACTTCTACTAACTTTGAACAATTAAGAATAGAGTTTTTTAATTCTTCAGTAAGAAGTCCTTTTTCATCTATTAAACGTATAACGTCTTCTTTTCTTTTAAGTAAATTAACTTGGTACTCATAAACCTCATTGATTTTTCTAATAGACTCTTCATCTAATGCCCCTGTTGCTTCCTTTCTATATCTTGCAATAAAAGGAATAGTATTACCATCACTAAGTAATTCAAGTACAGTTATAACTTGCTTATCAGAAATACCTAAATCTGAAGCAATACTTTTAATTATCATTTCATTCATTATGTCTAACCTCTTTCAAATTTTATATATCAATTATATCGCAAAACAAGTCAAGAAAAAAGAGAGTTTACACTCCCTTCATAATTTTAACAGCTACATCTTTTGCTTCTTCTAAATCTTTAAAATGTTTATCTACATATTCCTTATCTTTATCTTTACTCTTTA
>CAVKJF010000014.1:0-14007 GCA_963656615.1 bacterium
AGCGCCACGTTTGCACCGTGGAGGTCAGCGGTTCGATCCCGCTATGCTCCACCATTGTGAATTTAACGTTGAGAAATCAACGTTTTTTTTGTGAAAATTTATTTATCACTCATATAACAATAAAATATTAAATTATCAATGATTAAAAAAAACATATAAATATAAAAAAATATGTTATAATCAAAATATATGATAGGAGGAAAATAACATATGATGGGATACGTTTTATTAGCTTTAGCTATATTGCCAGTATTAATCATTGGTACATATGTTAATAGAAAGGATAGAAATAAAGAACCGACATCAATACTTGTAAAACTATTTATATCTGGAATTTTGTCTTGTTTTATAGTCATCTTTATATCAGACATATTAAGTAGTATTTTTCCTATGCTTTCATCAAGAGTTGAAAAAACAAGCCTAATAGAAATGTTAATATATGCCTTTATTGGGGTAGCATTAGTAGAAGAAGGCTCAAAATTACTAATGGTATATAACATTGGCTATAAAAATAAAGAATTTGATGAAATATATGACATCATAATATATTCAGTATTTGTTGCCTTAGGTTTTGCTGCATTTGAAAATATTTTATACGTTTTAGGAAATGAAACAATAGAAGCAAGTATCACCACCGGTGTTTTAAGAGCAATTTTAGCAGTACCAGGACATGCCTGTGATGGACTATTTATGGGATATTACCTAAGTTTAGCTAAAATATCAGAATTGCAAAATCAAAAAGAAGAGTCAAAAAAATACATTTTAAAGAGCTTATTAATACCAACCATTTTACATGGTACATATGATTTTTGTATATTTACAGGAATGCCTATATTTCTTTTAGTTTTCCTAATATTCGTAATTTGGATGTACATAAATGCCGTTAAGAAACTAAAACTTGTAGCAACAAATAACCGCTCACTTTATATGCAAAATAAATATTGTGCGTTTTGTGGAGCGCCAGCAACAGGTGTTTTTTGCGGACACTGTGGACATAGAATACAATAATGGAGGAATATCAATGAAAGTATTATTATATACAGAAGGCGAAAAAATGACTTCAAATTCTGGACTTGGAAAAGCAATTAAACATCAAATGAAAGCTTTAGAATCAGCAAATGTAGAATATACAACTAATTTAAAAGATGACTATGATATTATTCATATTAATTTCTATGGGCCAAGATCTTATCATCTAGCAAAAAAGGCTCATCGAAAAGGAAAAAAAGTAGTTTATCATGCCCATAGTACAGAAGAAGACTTTCGTTCTGGATTTATCTTTTGTAAACAACTAGCACCATTATTTAAACGCTGGTTAATAAAATGCTACAGTCTAGGAGATGTTATAGTAACACCAACACCATATTCAAAAAGATTATTAGAAGGATATGGTATAAAGAAGAAGATATACGCTATATCCAATGGAATAGAATTAGACCTATTTAAAAAAGATGAAGCGGCCGGCGAAAGATTTAGAAAAGAATATAATTACAAAAAAGAAGACAAAGTAATAATTGGAATAGGTCTATATATCACTAGAAAAGGAATAGTAGACTTTGTAGAATTAGCAAAAAGAATGCCTGAATATAAATTTATCTGGTTCGGTTACAGTCCTTTAGCAGCCTCAACAGAAGATGTACGAAAAGCTGTTAATACCAAACTAGATAATTTAGTTTTCGCCGGATACGTAAAACAACAAGTTATAAAAGACGCTATGAATGGATGTGATGTATATCTATTTCCAACATATGAAGAAACGGAAGGAATTCCTATAATAGAAGCTTGTGCTTGTAAAACAACAGCAATCATTAGAGATATACCAATATTTGAAGAAATGTTAGAAGATGGTAAAAATGTCTATAAAGCAAAAAATATAGATGAATTTGAAGAAAAAATCAGAGGCGTAATAACTGGAAAACTTCCAAAAGTAGGTGAAAATGCCTACAAAGTAGCTGAAGAAAGAGATATTAAAAAAGTAGGAGAACAGTTGAAAAAAGTCTATGAAGAGGTTCTAAAAAAATAATAAAAAGTAAAGGAGAATAATTATTATGACAAATTATACAAGAAGCTTTCATAATAAAACAATTAGTATTACCAATAAGTCACAATTAGAATCTGTAGAAGCAGCAAACCTAATGAGATATGTAAGCCAATTAGAAACTGCTGTTGCCGATTATACAAAGAGTATAAAACAAAAACTAGCGGGAGTAGCAGATGATTGTAGACCAGCAAATTTATCGGTTAATGGTAAAACTTTTGACGGAGTAATAGAAGCTCTAAGCAAGGAACTAGAGGTTTTAAGAGCTGATTATGAAGAAATGATTGAACAAATAAAAAGAGAAGCCAAAAGATATGAACAATTAAAACAAGAGTCTTACGCTGCTTATCAACAGTACTTATCAGAACAATTAAAGAATAGAGAAACTGGTATTATAAATACTGATAATAGGACTCATATTCCAGGATAATTTAAATAGAAAGAAGGAAATATATGGAAAATATAGGTTTATCATCATTTCATTTCAATTCACAAAGAGTTAATGAAGGTATTGGTGAAATGACTCAAGCAAAAAATGAAATGACCGATTACGTTAATAGTATATTTGAAAGTACAAGATTAATAAGAAGAAATAGTCTATTTGAATATTGTACAGCTCTTGATCAAATGTTAAATGAATTACTTGTACGTGCCCAAGGTATAGCATCTGGTGATACACTACTTGATACATATAAAACTGGTGCAAACACGTCATTAAAAATATCAGATTCTACTAAAGAGGAATATAACCGGGTATCTAGCCAATATTCATTAAGCGATATTAATTTTGTAAGTATTTTAGGCATGCTTAATAATCTAAAAAGTGTAGCTTCAGAAATAAACTTTTCCAATGTACTAGTATTTGATAACTACACTAGCAAATTAAATCAAAGTATTTTAAATGACAATCTAACAAGAATGATATCATCAGCTAATAATGTAAACGATAATTTAATGTCATTAAAAGATGCTAGAGTTGCCACTCAAAAAGCGCGTTGGGATGCACTAACTGAATTAAGCAGTAAATTTGCTACTTCAAATCAAGAAACTAATCCAATAACACCATCCAAAGTTATGGCAATACCAATAGCACCAGTAATATCAAAAGAGGAAGAAGAAAAGCCAAACATAAATGATCAAAAAGATAACAAAAAAGAGAATGACTCAAAAATAACGCCGGTAGACGGAGATAAGGAACCAAAAAAGGAAGAACCGACAATAATCATAAATCCAAAAGATGACAAAGAAGATAAAGATGACAGTAGTGAAGTTGTTGTTCCAATAAATCCAACAAGGGAAATTTTTACGCTTCCAAACAAATCTTATCCAAAAAACTCTGGACAAATTCCGTTAAATGAAATTGAAATTCCAGAAATACCAAATTCAGAAGAACCGATAATCTTAGATCCGGATGAACCAAGTCAAATAGAAACAGAACCAATAACTATAAATACAACACCAGCAGTAGAACAAACTAAAAAATCTGGTATAAATATTGTGCCAGTAGTAGCAGGCGTTGGTGCCGCAACAGCTGTTGGAGTAGGTGCAAAAGTCTACCTAGATAATAAGAAAAATAATGATAATGATGAGGAATCAACTGATGAAGAGTTATTTGAGGAATTACCAGAGGATGAAGAAAATCAAAATACAGATGTCATTTCTGCTGAAAACTGGCAAGGCGATGAAACAATGTCAACAGAAGATGATGAAAATTTCGAAGTAACACTAGATGATTTAGGTGAAATCTAAAGAAAAAGCATTCAAAAAAGAATGCTTTTTAAATGTCCAGAAAGTGTCAAAAAACAAGAAAAATTATCATTGCTTTACACAAATGCGTAAAATTCAAAAAAACATTTGCCTTATTGCTGAAACAATATTATAATTTAATTATAAGGATATGGCTTCGGTTGACATATAAATCAAAGTTAGATATTCTTACAAAAAATATTAGGAGGTGGCCTATGGCAATTCATGTAGAAGAATCAGCATTAAATGATTTAAGAAATGCACTAGAAACTGCAGGAACAGAATACAAAAACAATTATGCAAGATTACAAAACTTAATCAGTGAAATTACATCAGGAGATATTCAAGGAGATCCTGCTAATGATTTATTAGCTAAATTCCAAGCAAAAGATGAAACTTTTAAATCATTACAACAAACAATTGATGAAGCTTTAGAGTATATGGGTGCACAAAAACAAGCATTTACAAGCTTAATAAGCGACTTATCATCAACAATGAAGTAAGAATATTTAAAGAAAGGTGTGAAAAATATGAATATAACTATAAATCCAGGAGCAGCTACAGAAGACGCTGTACAAATCGATAGTATCATCAATGCAATTAGCGATTCTTTAGAAACTTTAGACGCTGCTATTAAAAGAAATATCCCTTCAGGTGTAGAAACTACTTGGTCTGACGAAGTAAGAAATAAATGGGAAAGTTATTATACAGGAGATGTACCAGCTGCTATTGAAGCAATGAAAGCAAGTGCATCTAACTTACGCTTAGCTGTAGAACAAGCTTTAGCATACAGCCAAGAACAATAAAAAAATACATTGCATAATGCAATGTATAGTAAATAGAGAAATGTAAATAGAGAAAAGCCCTTTCTCTATTTGCTATATATTACATTAAAAGGAAGGAATGAGGGAAATGGCAATTGATATTGTTACGATTAAAAATGGTTGCAGAGCAATACAAGCTACGGCGGCTCAATATGAAAAAGTAATCGAACAATTAGAAACGGCTAGAAGCACTTGTAAAGCAGATGACATTAATATTGATGGAGCAACCATGGGTCAAAAGTTTGAAGAAATAGAAGAACTTGTAAAACAAATTAAGAATGCAACAATAGAGACAGCAAATCAAGCATATGAACATGCATATAGGTATTATTTACAACAGAAAGAGGCAGAAGAAGCCGAAAAACAGCAACAAGAATCATAGAAAGGAAGAAAAAGTATGATAACAGGAGTAATATTAGGAACAGCTGCTTTAGGCCTAATTGTATCATTGTTTGGTGATAGATATGAATGTAGTCCTGAAGAAGTTCAAGCGGCATGCGAGGAACTTGGTAATATATCAAATAATACGTTGCAAGCAATTAGCGATGAAATTGGTAAAGAAGTAAAAATGGTTAACAACGCTGCCTCAGGCTTGTTAGATATATCAAATATGAATGAATATGCACCAGCAGTTCAAGATAGTATAACTAATCTTATAAGCGTTTTAGACAAACAGGCTGAAATGATAGAGGAATATAACAATGGAAACCTTGTTGAAAAAATGCTTGGAACAGGAACCATGGCAATACTTAATTTAACAGAAGGTATAGCAAGGTTTGGAGAAGACATAGTAGATGCCGGAGCAAATATCATTGCAGGATTTGGTTCTATTTTTGGAGCAGATACAGAAAGCATTGAACTTTGGGCTGCAAAAGACCATGTTGGTAACTGGTTTGATGATGCATTTGAAAACGGTGCATTCAACTGGGTAGAAAAATATAGTATTTATTCACACGAGTCAACAGCAGCAGAAATTTTCAAAGGTATAGGAACTGCCATTCCATATATAGCCCTAGCAGCAACAGGTGTTGGATTAGCTGCCGAAGCTACTGTAGCAGGAGCTGCTGGTTTCGGACGAGGCTCGACGAATTATCAGCAACAACATTTAGAATATGATGCAAATGGTGTAGCAAGTTTTGACGACACATACACAACCGGTAGGATGATGTGGGAAGGAACAAAACAAGGTGTAGTCGACGCTGCATTAACAGTTGGTATGGATAAAGGATTCAAAGCTATAGGAAATGGAATATCTAAACTTAAAGCAGGAAAAACATTGGCTGAAAGTGCAGATGATGCTGGAAGAGCATTAATCAATAGTGCAGATGATGCTGGAAGAGCAGTAGTCAATAGTGCAGATGATGCTGGAAGAGCAGTAGTCAATAGTGCAGATGATGCTGGAAGAGCAGTAATCAATAGTGCAGATGATGCTGGAAGAGCAGTAGTCAATAGTGCAGATGACGCTGGAAGAGCGGTAATCAATAGTGCAGATGATGCTGGAAGAGCAGTAGTCAATAGTACAGACGATGTTGGAAGAACAGTAGTCAATGGCGCAGATGATGCAATGGAGGCAACGGTTAAAGGTTCAGATAGTGCAACTTTATCACAAGCAAAACAAGATTTATTAAAGCGATATAAATCTGGGGAAATAACACGTGATGAGATGATACAAGGAATACAAAAAAGTGCTGGTAATGCACCTGCTAAAGCAGTAGCCAATAGTGCAGATGATGCTGGAAGAGCATTAATCAATAGTGCAGACGATGCCGGAAGAGCAGTAGCCAATAGTACAGACGATGTTGGAAGAACAGTAGTCAATGGCGCAGATGATGCAATGGAGGCAACGGTTAAAGGTTCAGATAGTGCAACTTTATCACAAGCAAAACAAGATTTATTAAAGCGATATAAATCTGGGGAAATAACACGTGATGAGATGATACAAGGAATACAAAAAAGTGCTGGTAATGCACCTGCTGAAGCAGTAGCCAATAGCGCAGATGATGCTGGAAGAGCATTAATCAATAGTGCAGACGATGCCGGAAGAACAGTAGTCAATGGGGCAAGTGAAACAGGAGAAAATGCATTTAGTAGGTATGCAAAAAAAATGAGTGAAGGGGAAAAGCTTAAATACGATAAATTCATAAACGGAGCAGATGATACTGGAAAAGCAGCACTAAAGAATGTTGATGGTACAGCAAGAACAGTAATCAATGGATCAGACGATACTGGAAAAGCATTGATAAATAGTACAGATAATGTCGCAAATGCCACAACCAATGCTGTTAGAAAGATTGACAATGAATTAGCAGAAGAATTAAGTCGGATAGACAAAGCAGTAAGTGAAGGTAAAATGACTCCAGCACAAGGTTGCGCAGCAAAATTAGACGCTATAAGAAGCGGTAAAGTGACTTCAGCGGAACGTGACGCATTAGTAAAAAATGTTCGCCAAGAATTTAAAAAGGTACATCCTGACATACTTGCAGGACAAGCAAGGAAAGCTGCAACAGAAACAGCAGAACAGACAGCAAGGAAAGCTGCAACAGAAACAGCAGAACAGACAGCAAGGAAAGTTGCAACAGAAACAGCAGAACAAACTGCAAGGAAAGTTGCAACAGAAACAGCAGAACAAACTGCAAGGAAAGCTGCAACAGAAACAGCAGAACAAACTGCAAGGAAAGCTGCAACAGGAACAGCAGAACAAACTGCAAGGAAAGCTGCAACAGGAGCAGCAGAACAAACTGCAAGGAAAGCTGATGTAGTGGCAGATGTAGGCGAGCAGGCCGCTAGTAAAGCAGCCCAGTCAGGTAGCAAATGGCATTCACCATTAGAAGCCACAACACCAAGAGCGAAAGTAACACGAGCATATGATACTGCTGTGGAAAACATGAAGAATGCTGCTTCAGATGTAAAATCCAAAATTAAAGGAGCTTTTGATGACATGAAACCATCTGGAAGTACAGCATCAGCTGGTCCAAGAATTGGAGATAATTCAATACCAGCAAGAGTAACACAGGCATATGATAATGCTGTAGAAGGAATAAAAAATGTAGGTGCAAAGGCAGGTACAGCTGCAAAGAAAGTTGCTACAGACACTGCAACATTTGTTAAAGAAAATCCAAAAAGAGCTGTGATTGGCGGAGGCTTGCTATCAACAGAAAAAGCAATTGGAAATATTAAAACTAGCTATATTCCAAATAATTATGCTTCCGCAGAAGTACAAGAACTTTCAAAAATAGGTGGCGGTGAAAATAGAATTGTTATAGATGAAGTTGATGATTTAATAGCTCAAGCAGATGCAAATACACCAACCACACCAGAGCCAACACAGCCAAGTCAAACATACACTGGCGGTACATCAACTGGTGGCGGAACTTATACAGCTCCAACAACACCATCATCTAATACATCACCTGGTACTTCAACAACTCCAAGTGAGAAACCAAGTGATGGCAACACAACAACATCTGGAGTTAACGATAATACTAATAATAACAATGATAATAAATCGGATGACACAAATAAGACACCTGATAATACTACACCAACAACACCAGAACCAACACCAAGTGATAATGGAAGTACAGTTATAAGTAATCCTCCAAGCAATAATAACCAAGGTAGTTCAGGAGTAAATCATGGTGGAACAACTAATAACAATACTGGCAACAGTAGTACAGGAAATAATAACTGGAGTTCTAATACTACAGAATCTGGTATAGAAGAAAATCCAGAATTAGAACCAGAACTTCCAATTGAAGACTCTGATCTAATTGATGAACCTGGTGAAGAGGAAAGTGTATATACAATTCCAAGTAATTTATCTGGAGTTAAAGAAACTAAGAAATCAAATTCTGGAAGCGGTATATTACCAGTTCTTGGAGGTCTAGGAGCCGCAGCAGCCGTAGGAGTGGGTGCAAAAATGTACTTAGACAATAAAAAGAACAATGAAAATGGTGATGATGACGAAGAATATAGTGAGGGAGACGATGAGAACTTCAACACTTCGGAAAATGATGATCTTCTAGCAGATGAATGGAATGGTGAAGATACTGAATTTAACTATGAAGATTCATCAGGAGACAATAATGTCGAAACTGATGATGACGACTTAGGTGAAATGTAATAAATAAAAAGTAAAAAGGAGAAATAATATGAAAGAAAGATTTTTACCAATAGGTACGGTATTATTGCTAAAAGGTGGAAAAAAAGAGGTAATGATAACTAGTTATTGTATCTTCCCAACCAATATCCAAATAAAAGATGGAAAAGCAGTAAAACCAGATCAAAAGATGTATGAATATGGTGGATGTATATATCCAGAAGGAATTCTTGATAGTAGTATGTCATGTGCTTTTAATCATAATCAAATAGAAAAGATACTTCATATGGGATATGAAAGTCCTGCACAAGAAAAACTATCTAAAACATTAAATATGGGATATGATCAATATAAACAAAAATATGAAACAGAAGGTTTAGAAGGATTACAAAAATTATCTCAACAAACAATGGCTAAACAAAAACTAGCTCAACAACAAAAAAAAGAAGGAACTAACGAATAGTTCCTTTTTATTTGCTCCAATATTTCTTATTCTTTTCCATCGATATATTTAAAATAATACCTATCATAATCATATACGATAATAAACTACTACCACCATATGATATAAAAGGTAACGTAATACCCGTAATCGGTAATAGACCAATTGTCATTCCAATATTTTGTATTTGTTGAAATAAAAGCATCGCCACAATTCCCGTCAAAATATATTTATCAGTATCATATATTTTTCTTCTTGCCAACCTAATAATATTAACATCAAAATAAATAATTATTGCTAATAAAACCAAAACTCCAACAAATCCAAAATTAGAAGCAAACACAGCAAATATAAAATCAGTAGACGACTCAGGAAAATAAATAGGTGTCTTATTAAAACCATGACCAAAGAATCCAGCTGATCCAATTGCCGCTAAGGCATTTTCTAACTGCAACCCAGATCCAGACTGCCAGTCAAATAATCTTTCCAAACGATAGTATATTGAACTACCAAACATTTTTATAAAAATATCTTCCTTAAAGAAGTAAAGCCAAAGCGTTGTACCTAAAATACCAAAAAGTATAATAAACGCAATTACAAACCATCTTATCCTAATACCAGATGTAAACATCATAACTAAATATATTATTAAATATATTATTACCGCCCCTGTATCAGGTTGTAAAAAAGTAAGTACCGATGGAACTAAGACTACCAAGAAAGTTTTCAAAATAAATATAAATTCATCTTTAATACTAGGATTCTTATAATCACTTCTAAAATTATGAATCATAGTAGCGAGTGTCAACATTATAAAAACCTTCATAAACTCACTCGGTTGTATACTACCAATGCCTGGTATAACCAACCAACATTTACTATTATTAATAGGTGTAGCAAATAACAACAACCAAAGAAGTAACACATTTCCTATAATATATAAAACCCAAGCATGTCTATATAAATATTCATTTTTAAGTCTCAATAAAATAAACACTAATATAAAACCTACAATATACCAAATAGCCTGTTTCAACGCCAAATTACCCAGTGACTTAGAAGTATAAGTTAAAGCACTATAAATAGTAATTATACTTACAATAGCCATTAATAAAATAGGAATAACTATCTTAAAATTAATTTTATACTTACTCATATAATCAAACCTTTCATTTATATTATACCAAAATCATTCAATTTTTATCTTTCATTTTCATAAAATATACAAAAGGAGAAATATTTTATGAAAAAATTACCTAAAGTTTATCAAAATAAAATAACTAAAAAAATAAATAATAACAAAACAGTCTGTTACTTAAAAGAAGAAAAAGACCTTTTTAATCCTATCGAAATTCCAACTATAAAAGATAAAATAGAGAAGGTGTTCTCTGGATATGGATACGCTTATAATATTCCAGTAACGATAAAAACTTCAAGTCAAACTTATGAAACCAGTCTAATTGCTAAAACCTCTAATAATATAATTACACTAGATAATAATATTATTCCCATATCAGATATAATAGATTTTAAAATAAATAAAAATTAAAAAGATTGTTCTTTAAAACAACCTTTTTTATTTAATAATCTAATTACTTAACACAATTCTACATAAGTATCAGCAAGACATTGCATAGCACCAACACAGTTTAAGTCAATTGTAAAAAATTGATTAGTACTTAGATAATTATCTCCAGATTCATTTAAATATAGAATTCTACATGTACAGCAACAGTCATCAATTGCTTCAACTCTAAATACTGTAGATTGATTAGTTTGATTATTTAATGTATAAGGAAAACTCCAAGCATTACCTGTACAACAATTATATAGTGTTACTGGTCTAGTATTATAACAAACACTAGTGCATACTGGTCCTAGAAAAGGTTTATCACAACCAGAGTAACTTTCATTATCAAAATCTTGTTTTTGAAGTATTAAAATTTTTCTTAAAATGTCAGCTAAACAACAAGTACTTTTATTTTCTTCACAGCCCATATACTCTAAACCTCCTTTCTATATGTTAGAAACGACAGCATCTTCTATACATTGAACAGCACAAATACAACCTAAATTAATATTAATAAAACTATTACTAGCAACATAAGTATCATCATTTCTATATAATACTCTAAGTGTTACACAATTATCAGTGACTTTTTCAACTCTAAATAATGAACTAGTTTGAGTAGTACCATTAGTATCAACATAGTTAGCAGTTATTAAAGTACCTCTCTTATTATAGAATGTAACAACTCTGGTATTATAACAAATACAATTAATAGTAGGTCCTAAAAAAGGTTTAGTGCATCCTTCTTCAATGCAACATTCATCTTGTGAATTCTCTTGTAATAAGCATATTAATTTTAATAAGTTCTTAATACAACGATTAGTAGTCATAGTACCCACCTCTTTATCTATTTCTAATATAAAGTATTCAAAACTTCTTATTTGGTGTTTATAAATACCTATATAATTATATGTAGTACCAATTAAAATATCTTTATTTTTTTCCTCATCTGTTATATAATTAATATGGTGATTAAAATGGATTATATTATTATAGCCGTCATTCTACTTATAATTTTATTAGCAATCTTAAAGGCTAGTAAAAAAGACGCTGGACTTGATTTTAATAAATTAGTGGAATACTTAGGTGGTAAAGAAAATATTATTGATACTGAAATAAATCTATCTAGATTTAAAGTAACTTTAAAAGATGTTTCTAAAGCAAACAAAGAAGGAATTCAAAAACTAGGTGCTAAAGGAATAGTTGAAATTGATAATCAACTAAAAATAATATTAGGACCTGATTCAAAACAATTAAAAAAGTATATTGATGAGATTAAATGACATATTTTGTCATTTTTTTCATATTTCGACAAATTTCGACATAATAAGAGTATATATTTTAAGTAAGAGGTGTTAAAGATGCCAGTATTTGAAAATTTATTTTTATTATGCGTTTTTCTATTCTTTCCTTTAACTTGTTATTTAATCTATATAACATACATCAGTAACATGGATATTAAGGAAAAGAATATATTTTTAGATATATGTTTAATTACATCATTATTTTTAATAGCGCGCTATATCGACAATAAAACAATTTATGTCATTTTGTTCTATAATATTCCTTTATTACTTTCATACATAAAAAAGAAAACTGTAACATCGATATTTTTATCATTCATAATAGTAATGTTATCTAGTAAATATACAAGTATTCCTCTTTCTATACTAATAATTGAATATAGTCTTTATTTCGTAATTTATTTATACACTTCAAAGTTTACAAATCGTAAGGTGCCATATACAAACATATTTATTGGTATTAAATCATTTATAATATCTTTTATGATTTTTTATATAATTAATCCTACTGGAAATATAATTAGTAATTTAATTTATCTAATTATAACTCTAACAATTTTTATTTCATTTACATATTTATGCTTGCATTTATTTGAAAAGGGT
Organism: bacterium; assembly: GCA_963656615.1. Classification (GTDB taxonomy): domain Bacteria; phylum Bacillota_I; class Bacilli_A; order RF39; family UBA660; genus CAG-877. Next base: position 12,627 of record CAVKJF010000014.1, read on the forward strand.
GAAGATATAATAAATTTATATAGTATTTTAAAAGAATCTAAAAAAGATAAATTATTATTTGAATCTTTATCAAAACTAACCCATGAATTAAAAAATCCCATTGCGGTATGTAAAGGATATTTAGAAATAATAGATAAAAATGGTATGGAAAAAGCACCTAAGTATTTACCAATAATATCTAGTGAAATTGAAAGATCTTTATCTGTTATAAATGATTTTTCTTCTCTTGGAAAGTTAAAGTCATTAAATAAGGAAGAAGTAGATTTACAAGTATTATTAGAAGAAGTAATTACTATGCTAAATCCATTGTTTAAAAAGAATAATGCTAATATATATTTAAATGCTAAACCAGATATTTATTTAAATCTTGATTATTTAAGAATGAAACAAGTACTTGTGAATGTCTTAAAAAATGCTTTAGAGGCTAAAAAAGAAGATGAACAATTAAATGTAAGAGTAGAAGTTAAGAAAACTAGAAATAATATTAAAATTATTATAGAAGATAATGGAATAGGAATGGATAAGAATACATTAGAAAGAATAACTGAAATATTTTATACAACTAAAGCTTCTGGCAATGGACTAGGTGTAGTCTTATCTAAAGAAATAATAGAAATGCATAATGGAACAATTAATTATAAGTCAGCACTAGGAAAAGGTACAACTGTAACTATAACATTGCCAAATAAGTAAAAAATTATTTTCATAAAAAGAAAAAAGCCTTGCGACTTTTTAATAATAGAAATTGTTATAATTAGTAAAACCATTAGGATAATAAGCAATAGGGTAAGCTGGATAATAACCATAATAATAAGGCTTATTCATATTATTAATTTGATTATTATTAGCAATACCATATCCTAATGCAGTTCCTGCAAGACCGCCTACAACAAAAGGAGCCCAGAAGAATCTTTCACCGTCATTACTATAAACATAATTTTGATAATTACTACTGTTACTGTTCATATTATATGAATTATTTCTATAAGGATACATAAAAGTACCTCCTTTATAATAATTTATGAGTAATAAAAATATGTGTTCTTTAAAAAATGTAAAATTACTGTATCGATAAGTAATACTGTTGCTGGCAATAATTTAATATGATACAATTTAGTTGTAATATGATAAAGACTTAATAACTAGCACAATGATAATACTCCAAACAATCGGTTGTAGAAGGGAACAATGTAGTATGCTAGAATTACGAAATAAAAAACTATTTACAGTAATTATTTTCGCAGCAACTATTGCGATAATATATTGGTGTTATAAATACTATGCTGCCGGAATTTATACTCTTGGTAGAGGAACATCTGGCTTATCATTATTTTATACTTTAAATGGCTGTGGCAACTTTTTACCATTTTATATATTTATA
>CAVKJF010000014.1:14017-17125 GCA_963656615.1 bacterium
TATCGGACAATTATTATAAAAATAAAGAAACTGGTTTTCAAAAATTTATAGTAACAAGAATTAATCCTAAACAACGAAAAAGAGCAGAAATACTTTCTGTACTATTAATATCGTTCATCTTTAGAATAATAATTCACATAATTACTATACTAACAATTTACAGTCTAACTAAAGGGTTAAGACTAGATTTTTATGGTGATCCATCATATTTTCCATCAAGTTTCTTTGCATTTTCCAATAATTCAATAATATCTTTTATTTTATATATTATATATTCAAGCATTGGTTTTAGTATTTTCTCATTATTTTTATATAGTCTTATAAATTACACTAAAAACTATTATGTATATAAATCACTAGGAATTATTATTGCCATTATTGGTGTTTTAATACCTGCCTTTATTGGAAATATTGGTCTTAATTATATAGATGAGTCTAATCCTATATTTACAGCATTCCTATATTCAATATATTCTGCTGGTTTAATATCCCCAGGAATAGAAACTTTAAATAGCGCCTCAGGCATACTGAATTTACATTTATATTTTATAATAAGTTGTTTTGGATATTTATTAATGAGTACAATTCTATTAAAAATAGGATATAAAAAGGAAATAAAAAATGGCTAAATTATTAAACAAAGATCGTCTTAAATTTTATTTAATATTTATAATAACAGGTATATTATGTGCACTTTTTCTAATCCCAGAAAAAACAAAAGATATAGACTTAATATCCACAATAACTTCAGCAAATTACATACCATTAATATTAAATAACATTTACATATTTTATATTTATACCAAAACAAAAAAAGTCAAAAGTATATATGATAAAATTGTAACGAGAATAGGTACAAAAAAATTATTTTATAAATATATACTTAATAGTATTATTGATATAATCTTTTATTTTATAATTACTTATTTAATAATATATTTAAAATTAGGCATAAACTTACACTATATCAATTTTTTATATTTATTTATCTTTTTAAACTTTTCTAATTTTTTAATTCAAGAATTAATATCAATGTCAATATTTATTGTTGAAAAGGGTAATAAATATATAATTATTCCTATAATAATGAATCTATTATTTCATTACTATTTAATACCTTTTTTAGTATTAAAGTATATAGGATATTAGGAGGATTCAAATGATTAAAATAAAAAACTTAAGTAAAAAATTCAAACGAAACATAATTTTTGAAGACATTTCACTAGAATTAAAAGCTGGTGACTTAGTACATTTATATGGCAGTAACGGATCTGGAAAATCAACATTATTCAAAATGATTGTCGGTATAATGGATCCAGACAAAGGTACAATAACAATTGAAAATGGCAAAAGAATAGGAGCGGTAATTGAAAATCCAGGTTTTATTGAAAATGAAACTATACTATATAATTTAAGATATTTATATTCATTAACAAACGATTATAATGAAAAAGTAGAAGAAAAAATAAAACAATTATGCCAAGAATTTGACTTGGACTTATACAGTAATGATAAAATGAAAGATTATTCAGTAGGAATGCGCCAGAAAACAGCTATTATTCAAGCTATTATGGAAGATCAAGACATTATTCTTTTAGATGAGCCTACTAGAGGACTAGATCAAGCAGCTGTAGAAAAAGTCTTTGAAATAATTAAAAAATATGCCAAACAAAAAAATAAGTTAATAATTATTGCCTCACACGATTTAATGAATAAGCTAAATTATAATAGACTACTATCAATAAAGGATTATAAAATATACAATGAAAAAGCTAAGTAATTATATATTACTAATAATACTAAATATAGTTACCTACTTAACGTATAATGAAAATAACTATTTCTTCATTACGAAATATCTCACAACAACAAGACCAGTAGACATAATGTTTGGCATTCTTTTTAACTACTTGTACTTAAAAATATACTTAGATAATTACTATTATTATGTATTAAATAGAAATAATATCATTGTTAGACTAGGAAAGAAAAAATATAATTTATACATTGTCAAGAAAATATTACTTAATACAGTATTAATAGTATTCCTAAATATTATTAGTGACTTGATTCTAACACAAAACATAAATTTTATATACTTAGCTATAAATAGTTTACTAATATTATTTTCAGTAATAATACTTCCAAAGAAAAAAACATATACTAATGAGCTGATAATAACATTAGTAATAACTACATTAATTAAAGTGGTTTTATACAAGCTACTTATTATTAACTAAAAACATTAAAAGTCGCAAGGCTTTTTTTCTTGAGTTTTAAAGTATTATCTGCTAATATACAAAACACAGGTGATAATATGGAATACAAAAATAAAGATTTATGTCGTGAATGTGGTGGCAAATGTTGTAAGAAATCTGGCTGTGATTATTATACTAGTGACTTTGAAGTATTAAATAAAAATGCTGTACTAGATTTATTAAAAACAGGAAATGTCTCAATAGTTTCAGCTCTAAAATTTTCTAAAACAAAAGATGGGAAAACTATTGTATCTCCGTTTTTATATTTAAGAGCTAGAAATGAAGATAGAGATGTAATTGATTTATTTTCTATGAAAAGACAATGTTCTATGTTAACACCAACTGGTTGTTCATATGATTTAGAAAATAGACCAGCAGGTGGCGTAAATCTTATTCCCAATAAAGAAAGATGTACACCCTTATTAAATCCAATGGACGAATTAAATAAATGGACTCCATATCAAAATCTGCTTTCAAAAATAGTTACAAGATATACAGGAAAAAGTGTAATGGAAGTATTGAGAGAAGATGTTTCAACAGTGTTTTATCAAGTACTAACAAAAGATTTTGATGGAGTAGATGAAAGAGAAGTAGCTGACATTACAAGTTGTATACAAGAGTTATCACTTTGTTATCCAAAAGAATATGAACAAGCTAAAGAAAAGCAAAAAGTCTCTACTAAACTCTATTGTAAAAAGTAATCGCTTATGATATATTTAATTTATCAAGGAAACTTGATAAAAAAGGAAGCATTCAGTTGTTCCAAAAATTGAATGTCTACCTATTGTTTAAAAGGGACATTTAATTCCTAAGAATTAAGTGTCATTTTTTTATTACAATAATCAATATG
>CAVKJF010000015.1:0-2455 GCA_963656615.1 bacterium
AATATATGCAGTGCGAGGTGGAGTAGTATGTTAAAGACCAAGGATATTTTAGATGAAAAGGATAAACGTCTTAGACAAATTAGTAAAGAAGTAGAATTTCCTTTAACTCAAAAAGATAAAGATTTAATTAATACAATGATTAAGTATTTACATGATAGTCAAATTGAAGAATTAGCAGAAAAGTACGATTTACGTCCTGGTATGGGTATGGCTGCTGTCCAACTTGGCGTTTTGAAAAGATACTTTGTTGTAGTTAATGAAATTGATGAAGGTGAATTTGAAACTTATATTTTAATAAATCCAAAAATCATTAGTAACTCTTTAGAAAAAATTTATGTGGAACTTGGTGAAGGTTGTCTTAGTGTTAACAGAGCTGTTGAGGGAATTGTTCCTAGATATGCAAGAGTTACAATGGAAGCTTATGATATGGAAGGTAGAAAAATACATGTAAGAGCTCGTGAAGAGTTAGCTATTGCGATGCAACATGAACTTGATCATTTAAATGGAATTATGTTTACTGACCATATTGATAAAAAAGATCCTTATAAAGGAAAAGACGAGATGCGTGCCATCTAGTCTTTTTTTATACTACTTCTTCTCTATCGGTTAATTTTACACTAACTAGTTTTGAAACGCCTGACTCTTGCATAGTTATTCCATATAGGGTATTGGCGTATTCCATAGTTTTCTTTTTGTGTGTAATTATTAAGAATTGGGTTTTATCGCGATAATGATTTAAATATTTACCAAATCCTGATACATTTGCTTCATCTAGAGCTGCTTCTACTTCATCAAATAAACAAAAAGGTACACTTCTAACATTTAATATAGCGAATAATAATGATATTGCGGTTAGAGTTTTTTCGCCACCTGATAATAAGGAAATGGTAGTTAGTTTTTTACCTGGAGGTGAGGCAACAATTTCTACTCCTGTTGTTAACATATCTTTAGGATCTGTTAGTTTTAGAGTTGCTTGTCCACCAGAGAATAATTCTTTAAATACTTTTTGGAATTCTGTTTGGATGGCTAAGAAAGTAGTTTTAAATTCTTCTTTCATAACATCATCCATTTCATTCATAATTTCAAGTAATGTATTTTCCGCCTTTAATAGATCTTCTTTTTGGTTTGTTAAGAAACTATATCTGGTATTTACTCTTTCATACTCTTCAATTGAAGAAAGATTAACCATTCCTATTCTTTTAATATTAGATCGATATGTATTTACTTTTATTCTTGCTTCTTCGGGTTCTATATCAAGTTTATAATTACTTTGAGCTTTTTCAAAAGTAAGTTCATAATCTTCAGATAGAATACTTAACATATTATCTATTTTAACGTCTAATCTATTAATTGTAATTTCTAATTCTCTTGATGTTTTTTCTAGATTTCTTAAAGTAGAATTTTTTAATTTATAAGTAGCTTGATTTTCTTCTATTTTTGTCTTTAATTCTTCTATTTCTTTTGTCTTTGATTTGATACTTAATAGTAATTGCTCTTTTTTAGAATTCATTTCATGGAATAGTTTAATTAATTCTTGTTCTTTAGAAGATACATTGTTACTACTAATTGCTTCTAAACTTTCCCAGTCTTTTTCAATATTTACTAAGGCTTCTTTTTGTTTAGACAATTCATTATTTTTATTATTATAAATTTCCGCTAAAGATACTTTTTCTTTAGTTATTTGATAATTTTTTTCTTCTAATTCAGAAATTATAGTATTTAGTTTTTCTAATTCTGTTTTAATTTTTTCTAGTTCATTTTTTATAATTTGTTCTTTTTCTTCTTTGTATTTTAACTCTTGTTTTATAATAATTGAACTTCTTGTTTTATTTAGAGAACCACCGGTCATAGAACCGCCAATGTTAATAACGTCTCCTTCTAAAGTGATAATTTTATAACGATTTTTAATTATTTTACTTAGTCTATTGGCTGAATCTATATCTTTGGAAATTATAATGTTTCCAAATTGATTTTTGATAATATTTTCATATTTTTTATTATAAGTTATTAGGTCGCTTAGTATTGCTATGAAATCGGGAGATGATTTAATTAGACTAAGAGTTGTTTCATCAACATTACGTTCTTTTATAACGTTCATAGGAAAGAATGTTGCTCTGCCTAAATGATTATCTTTTAAGTAGTTAATTGCAGCTTTAGCACTTTCTTCATCTGTTGTAATGATGAAGTTTTTATTAGCAGCTGATGCTACATTTAAGGCTTTTAAATATTCATCTTCTATATTTATAATGTTACCGATGGTATTATGAATGCCAGTTAAACTTGTTGATTTTAAAATTGTTCTAACGCTATTCGGTAAATCAGTTGACTCTTCTATTTCATTTTTTAATGAAGCAATTTGATGACCAAGGGTAATTAAGTTTCGATCATTTTGAGAATACTCAGAGTTTAATAAATTTCTTTTAGACTTCATAGTATCTATTTCTTTGTTTAGAGA
>CAVKJF010000015.1:2465-16821 GCA_963656615.1 bacterium
GTTTAGAGAAGTTGCTTTTTGTTCTTGAAGTCTAGCTTCTTCTGTTATATTTTTAATTTCTTCAGTAATTAAATTTATATTTCCTTGCAGTTCACTTTTTTTCTCTAGGACGCTTCTTATTTCTTCTTTTATTTCATCTTCTTCTTTTGTTGTTTTACTACGTTCTTTTAAAAGATTCTTCTCACCATTTATTTTTTCAACTTCTTGAGTTACTGTTAATAATTCACTATTTAGACTAGCCTTTTCTTTTTCTAGTTTTTCAAGTTTATTACTGTCTTCTAAAGTAGAAACATCAGTTTTAGAGTTTTCACTGGAAAGAGTAATTATTTCTTTATCTACTTTTTCTTTTTCTTCTTTTGCTTGTTGCAATTTTTGGTTACATGAAGCAATATCATAAGCTAGTAAAGCTACTTCATAGTTATCTAGTCCTTTTTTATTTTCTAGATATTCTTTGGCCTTTTCACTTTGTTCTTTCAATGGTTCTACTTGAACAGCCAATTCAGAAATTATATCATTAACACGATCTAAGTTATTGTGAGTTCTATCTAGTTTTCTTAGAGCTTCTTCTTTTCTTTTTTTGTACTTTAAGACTCCAGCTGCTTCTTCAAAGATAACTCTCCTATCACTTGGTGAATTACTAAGAATTTTATCTACTTCACCTTGAGAAATAATATTAAATGACTCTTTACCTAATCCAGTATCTAATAATAAATTAGTTATGTCCTTTAAACGACATTTTTCACCATTAAGGTAATATTCATTTTCTCCTGTACGGTACACTTTTCTTTTTATTGATATTTCAGTGTATGGTATATTTAAAAAATGGTCATTATTATCAAATATTAATTCAACACTAGCTACATTTAATGGATTACGACTTTTACTACCAGAGAATATTACGTCGCTCATAGAACCTTCGCCACGAAGAGATTTTACTGATTGTTCACCCAATACCCAACGAACTGCGTCTACAACATTACTCTTTCCAGAACCGTTAGGTCCAACAATACAAGTTATTTTATCATCTAATTTTATATCCAATTTATCAGCAAAGGATTTAAATCCAGTAGTGATTATTTCTTTTAAGTACATACACTTTCACCCTACTAATAAGTATACTATAAATCAATTTGTTAGACAAGAATTTCTTTATATACAAAGAAAAAAGGAAGATTTTTTTCCTTTTTAGAATGTTTTAGTATTAATATTTATTTTTCATCATTTTCGCTTAACAATGCTTCTAGGCTTAAAAATGTGTATCCTTTTTGTTTTATATAGTCTATTATGGCAGGAAGTTGTTCTTCTGTTATATTTGATAAAGGTAGAGATATGATGGCAGAATTATAGAGTTTATCTTTTATTTCTTTGTATGGCATAGTTGTTGTTTTTATAGTTGGTATTATAGTATGTAGTTTTAATTTTGAACATAGTTCAATTACTTCTTTTTGATCATATTCAGCGTAACAATACTTACCTTCTCTTTTAGTAATAGAAGATAGATAATTTAGAGCACTATCAAAATAGATTTCATCATACTTATTATCGTAACTTAAAATTTCTAATTCATGATTATTTTGAATCATGGTTTCAAAAAGTGAGGTATTATTTTCTAAAAGTAGTCCGTCAACGAAAAAAGTTGCTGGAATATTTTTCTGATTTAATATATTTAAAATTGATAGTAAGTTTGACGTTGTATCGGTTTTAAAAACTAGGGAAACGTTTTTACTTTCAGCATTTCCTTGAACAATGTACTTGTCATAATAATCATCAACAGAAACGGCTGGTTCTATTTCTTTTAAGACAGTTAAGACTTCGTTGTAAGTACCATATTTTTTCATTTTAGTATACGTTTTTTGATAGTCAATTTCTTTACCTGACTTTCCTGGTATTATTTTGTTTCCTATTATGGTAGCGTTTACTGGATCTACTTTATACTTTGCATTTGTTTCTTTTATTTGTTTCATTATAGGATCATTTTCACGGATTAGTTCGATTGATTTATTTGTATAAAAGAAACTAAATAACATTAAAAGTGTAACACTTATTACTTGAATAAACTTTTTCTTATTCATATAATCACCTAGTCTAGTATATGAAAAAAAAGTTCAAATTGAACTTTTTTAGTCTTATTTATCAGTTTTCTTTTTCTTTGTGTCCTTTTTTGGTAGAGCATCTTTTCTTGAGAAGTTTTGACGTCCCTTTTTATCTGGTCCTAGGGCCTTGACAATTATTTCATCACCTAGTTTAACAACGTCTTCAACTTTATCTACTCTTGTGTCGGCAAGTTGTGATACATGAACTAGTCCTTCACAGCCTGGCCATAGTTGAACAAAGCAACCGAAGTCTTCTATTTTTACGACTTTTGCTTCATAGATTTTTCCAACTTCTACTTCACGAACAATTGACTCTATCATTTCTTTTGTTTTATTGATGATGTCACGGTCAGTATGATAAATTACTACACGACCATCATCTTCTAAGTCTACTTTAACAGCATTTACGTTTGTTACTTCTGTAACATTTGATGCTTCACAAATTATTTTTGTTATTGTTTCTCCACCACGACCGATAACATCTTTTATCTTAGCTGGGTTAATCATAAATGTTTCCATCTTTGGTGCATATTTTGAAACTTCTTTTCTAGGTTCTTTTATTTGTTTAGCAATTACTTTTAAGATTTCTAGACGAGCTTTTTTAGCTTGAGCTAAGGCTTCTTTTAAGATTTCTTCAGTGATACCTTTTATTTTTATATCCATTTGTAAAGCTGTAATACCATCTTTAGTTCCAGCAACTTTAAAGTCCATGTCTCCTAAATGGTCTTCCATACCTTGAATATCTGTTAGAATTGTATAATCATCTTCATGAGTAATTAGTCCCATGGCAATTCCAGCTACAGGAGCTTTTATTGGAACACCAGCAGCCATTAATGACATACATCCGGCACAAATAGATGCTTGCGATGATGAACCATTTGATTCTAATATTTCTGATACAACACGAATTGTGTATGGGAACTCTTCTTCAGATGGAATTACTTGCGCTAAAGCTTTTTCACCTAAAGCACCATGTCCAATTTCTCTTCTACCTGGTGCACCATAACGTCCTGTTTCTCCTACTGAGAATTGTGGGAAGTTGTAATGTAGCATAAATCTTTTTTGATCTTCTAAGCCTAGACCATCGATTATTTGATGTTCTCCTAAAGCACCTAGTGTAGTTATTGAAAGAGCTTGTGTTTCACCTCTTGTAAATAAAGCTGAACCGTGAGTTCTTGGTAATAAATCAATACCTGTTGATAATGGTCTTATTTCATCCATTTTACGTCCATCAGCACGTTTTTTCTCTTTTACAACGATACTTCTGAATAATTGATATTCAATATCTGATAGAACCATGTTTACTTTAGCAAGTAATTCTTTTAGTTCTTGTTCTTTTAAAACATCTTCATTTTCTTTTGTATAGATATCTATTACTTCTTCTTTAACTTCATCTATTGCGGCATATTTTTTAAGCTTATCTTTTATACGTAAAGCCTTATCCATTTTTTTAGTCGCTAGAGACTTAACTCTTTCAATCATTTCTTCATCTGGTGTTAGAGTTTCATATTCCATCTTCTCTTCACCGATTTCTTTAATGATTTTCTCTTCAAATTTTATTAATTCTTTAACGGCTTTATGTCCAAACATTAAAGCTTCTAACATGATATCTTCAGGTACTTGTTTAGCACTTGATTCTACCATGTTGATAGCATCTTTTGTTCCAGCTACTGTTAGATCTAATTCTGATCTTTCTAATTGTTCAGGAGTTGGGTTGATTACAAATTTACCATCTACACGACCTACTTTTACTCCAGCAATTGGTCCATTAAATGGAATCTTTGAAATACTAACAGCAAGGGAAGAAGCTAACATTGCAGTTAATTCTGGTGAACAGTCTTGGTCTACTGATAAAACTGTTGAGATAACTTGTACTTCATTTTTAAAACCTTCTGGAAATAATGGTCTCATTGGTCTATCAATCATTCTAGCGGCTAGAGTTGCTGCTTCTGAAGGACGACCTTCTCTTTTTATGAATCCGCCTGGAATCTTACCTACTGAATATAGTTTTTCTTGATAATTTACAGTTAATGGGAAGAAATCTGATAATAAGTTTACAGATTTACTTACTACGGCAGCAGTTAAAACTACAGTATCATTGTATCTAACTAATACTGCTCCATCTGCTTGTTTAGCTAATTCTCCATGCTCAACTATAATTTTACGGCCATGAAAATCTAATTCAAACACTTTTTTCTTCATTAAAACACCTCAAAACTTTCTAAAAAAAAGACACTAAAAATAAGTGTCTACTTTCTTAATCCTAATTTTTTAATTACTTCACGATAACTTTGAATATCTTTCTTAGCTAAGTATTGTAACATATTTCTACGTTGACCAACTTTCTTTAAAAGACCTCTACGTGAATGATAATCATGAGTATGTACTTTTAAATGTTCTGTTAAATCGTTAATTTCTTTAGTTAAAATTGCGATTTGTACTTCTGCAGAACCTGTATCTTTCTCATTCTTTGCAAAATCTTTAACAATTTTTGCTTTTTCTTCTTTTGTTAATGCCATATTAACACTTCCTTTCATATTGTATTAGCCAAGACCAAGTAAGAAGTCGGAAATTCTTCAAACTGGGAATTGGTAAGTAATTGTATTATACTATTAAAGATATGCTTTTTCAAGTGTTTTTTGGCTTTATTAATAAATTATTTTACATAAATGATAACACTTTTCTTGGTAGTTTCTTTTATTTTTTTAGATTTTATGGTATGTTAATAATGGTGATATTTAGTGAAAGATAAAAAAAATATATTTAAACAGTTCTTAAAAGGTATTTTAATTTTCCTATTATTTTATTATAGTGCTTATTTACAATTAATACCTATTTATTTATTTAAATTGGATCCACACAATATTTCAAGTTCTTTAAATGTATTACTGAGTTGCTTTTCAAATATTATTTTAGTTATGATACTTTGGTTTATATATAGAAAAGAATTAAAAGCAGAATGGAAAATATTTAAAGATAAAGCTGCTTGGAATATTGATATCATGGTTAAATATTGGATGACTGGTTTAGCAATTATGATGGTTAGTAATATAATTATTAGTTCTTTCCTTAATGCTGGTCAGGCTGAGAATGAACAAGCTGTTCAAAGTATGATAAATGCATTACCTTGGGCTATGTTAATTGATGCTGGTATACTTGCTCCATTTATTGAAGAAATTGTTTTTAGAAAATGTTTTAGAGATGTTTTCCAAAATAAATGGGTATTCGCAATAGCTTCTGCTTTAGTCTTTGGTGGAATGCATGTTATTAACGCTAGTAGCGCAGTTGGATACTTATTTATAATACCATATGGTTGTCTTGGATTTGTATTTGCTTTAATGTATAATAAAACAAACACTATATTTACTTCAGTATTTGCTCATATGTTACATAATTCAATATTAACACTTATATCAATATTATAATTAAATAAGTAAAAACGTTGGAAATTATTCTCTTCCAACGTTTATTTTTTTGTCTATAATTGTTAATGCTAAGCATACCATTGATTGTATACCAATAGTTATAAAGTATCCTTTCCAGTAATTATCTAAAGCAACCATGTTTAGATGTATTAAGGTATAGAATAAATAGAATGTTACTAAAGCAAAAAGGTATGTTAAGAATATTAATACGGCTGGAGCTTTAGTATTGCTTATCAAGAATTGATATATTAGTAAGTTAATCAAATGAGATACTACTAATGCGCAGAAGTGTCCGGCAAAGGTATTTATATCAGTTGGCTTACCTAACGCAAAGTTCATAATTAAAGTAAATACAACAATAGATATACTTGATATTGAAATGGCTAAGACTGTTTTTCCATAGCCATATTTTTTAGTTATATAATTTGAAATCAAATATAATATTGGTAATAAAAATATGGAATAAGTTAGTCTTATATCTGTTAATTTAAATGTATATGTTGCTAGGGAATAAGTTAATATTGTTAGTGTTGTTAATAGTAAGATATACATCCAACTGTCATCATAATTATCTACTTTTGTTTTTTTCTTTGGCATATTTTGTTCCTCTTTCTATTCTAAATTACTATGTCTAAATTATATCATGATAAACACTAAATTTAAACAGTTTTTAAGAAAAATATTTTTCAACGAATGAATATAATCTTCCACCTACTGTATTGCCTAGGAAGACTATTAGTAAAATAAGGAAAGCTTTAGCTGTATAATTACCGGCAACAGCAAAGTAAAACATATCTGCCACTACGTGTTCTGTGCCAGTCATAATAAAGCAAACTACTCCAAAGAAAATCGATAAATACTTGGCTATTTCATTTTTAGAATTTTTATATCCATCAACAGCAATATAGATAAATATGTTACAGAAAATTGCTAGTACAAATATACTTAAAAGATTATCTGATAGTTTCAAATCAATTATACTTGTTGCTTTAGTTGTAAGTGCATCTGCATATCTAGTGCATTTTAAAAGTAAAGCTGTTATATTTGTACCAAGATAATTACCAAGTATTATAAATAATAAATCTTTAATGTTTTCTTTTGTTTTACAATAACATACTTTTCCTGTATATAAATTATATCCTCTAGTACAAACAAGGAATAAGCCAACTGAAAATAGGATTGACCCTACTAATTTATTTTCTACAGATAGGAAACAAAATCCACCTAATGAAATGGCAATTCCCGCTAAAATACTAGGAATAAATTTCTTTAAAAACTTTTTCATATAATTTCTTCACTTCTTTCATTTATAATGTTTATTATGTCTTGACCATAGGACTCTATTTTTTTATCACCAAAACCTGAAATTTTCTTTAAATCAGTTAAAGTACTTGGCATTATACTTAATATTTCTTCTAATGTTTGATCATTAAATATAAAATATGGTTTATAGTTTAGGCTCTTAGCTTTTTGAAGGCGATATTTTTTTAATTCAGCTCTTATAGTTTCTTTATTATCATCTTTGATATTTTCATTTTCATCTTCAACTATAAAGTTCTTTAATAAAGGCTTTTCTTTATTGCTTTCAATATAAACATCCGCAACTTTCTTTATATCTTTTTCAAATCTAAATGGCTCTCTTTTTGACTCTAATCTTTTTAGACATTCAATTATTTGATCAGCTTTGACAAGTCTTTCTTTTACATTTCTTGGTGCATACTTGTCATTTATAATAGTTTTAGGATTGGCCATAACGACAATGTAATCATGGAAGCTGTCAAAAGTTTTTTCAAAGTTCATTTTATATAATATATTAGCGTTATCGTAATTTTCTTCTTTTATTATTTCCAAGTGTCTTTTACTTTGAGTTATAGGATTATAAGTTCCTTCTGTAACTTTTCTATTATTTTTCATGTAGGTTCTAACAAAATCACCTTTACTGTTAATGGTTATATTTCCAATAAAATTTTTACATTCAATAAAATACGTACATCTTGCCGTTATTACAACAAAATCTATCTGTGCTGATTTTCCTTTATATTCAAAACTAACATTATGAAGAATATACATACCTATTCCAGAATGCAACAGTTCATATAAAACTTGTTTTTCACCGGCTAGACCATATTCCAATAATTTTACTTTATTTTCTAAGTCTTTATTAGGATGAGTCTTTAAATATTCCTTCATTCTATCCAACTCTTTTTGCGTTGTGGTATCTTCTTTGTATAACACTTGATTTTTAAACCTGTACATCGTATTGTCTACAATTCTATTAATTACATCAAACATATTATCACCAATTCTATTATAATATAGTAAAAAAAAGAAAACAATAATTACTTGTTTTCCTCTTTGTTAATACTATCGATAATTTCTTCTATATGGTTTCCATATTCTATTGATGTATCATATATAAATTTTAATTCTGGAGTATGTCTTATTTCTACTCTTTCAGCTAGTTTACTTCTTATAAATGATGCAGCACCATTTAAAGCTTCAAGTGTTGTTTCTTTCTTTGTTTCATCTAGTACTGTAAAATATACTTTGGCATAACTTAAATCTGAAGTTGTATCTACACCTGTGATAGTTACAAACTTAATATCTTCATCTTTTATTTCTGTCATTATAATCATACTTATCTCTTCTTGAAAAGCATGATTTAAACGTTCTATTTTAATATTTGCCATGATTTATTATTACCTTTTTATTTCTACAAGGTCATATACTTCGATGATATCTTTTTCCTTGTAGTCTTGACAGTTTTCTAAGGTTATACCACAGTCCATATCTTTTTTAACTTCTTTTACTTGATCTTTTTCATGTTGTAAAGTTTTTACTGAGCCATTGTATACTACAACGTCATCTCTTATAATTCTAGCTTTTTGATTATTCTTTATAGTTCCTGATAAGACATGGCAACCAGCAATTAGACCTATTTTTGAGAATTTGAATATTTGTCTAATTTCTAGTGTACCAGTTACTTTTTCTTCATATTCAGGATCTAACATACCCTTCATAGCTTTTTCCATATCTTCTACTACTTTATATATAATATCATATGTTTTTATTGGAATATTATATTGTTTTGCCATATCCATTGTCTTTTGACTAGCTCTTACATTGAATCCAATAATTAAAGCATCTGATGCACTTGCTAGAACGATATCACTTTCTGTTATAGCACCAACAGCACCTCTTATAACTGATACTTTTACGCCATCTACAGATATTTTTTCTAAAGAATTTTTTACAGCTTCTAAACTTCCGTTTACATCGGCTTTTAAAACTATTTTTATTTCTTTTATACCTTCTTGGATTCTTCCAAATAAATCTTCTAAAGTCATACCTGAGAAATTACTATCTTTTTCACGACTGCGTAATTTTCTTTCTTCAGCTATTTGTTTAGCTTGCTTTTCGGATTCGAATGCCATGAACTTATCACCAGCACTTGGTACTTCAGATATTCCTGTTACTTCAACTGGTGTTGATGGAGATGCTTCTACAATATTTTGACCTAAATCATTCTTTAAAGTACGAACTTTTCCAAATGAATTTCCTATAACTATAGGGTCTCCTAAACGAAGAGTACCATTTTGAATTAGTAGTGTTATTACTGAGCCAACTTTACTATCTTTTCTGGATTCAATTACTGCTCCTGTTGCGTAACGTGAAGGGTTAGCTTTATAACCTTCCATTTCAGCAACTAATAGTATGTTGTCTAATAATTCATTTACATTTTCACCTGTTGCGGCTGATATTTTATTAACAATGACATCGCCACCCCATTCTTCTGGAGTTAATCCATTTTCTACTAGGGCTGTCATAATTCTTTCAATATTAGCATCCGGTTTATCAATTTTATTTATGGCTACTATTATAGGTACTCCAGCTGCTTTAGCATGGTCAATTGCTTCTTTTGTTTGTGGCATTACACCATCATCTGCTGCTACTATAATTATAACTATATCAGTAATTGAAGCACCTCTAGCACGCATTTCTGTAAATGCTTCGTGACCTGGTGTATCAATAAATGTAATTGACTTATCTTTATATTTAACTGAATAAGCACCAATGGCTTGAGTGATTCCACCTGCCTCACCTGAAGCTACATTTGATTTTCTTATGTAGTCTAGTAAAGTAGTTTTACCATGGTCAACATGTCCCATGATAGTTACAACTGGTGGACGTTCTACTAAGTCCTCTTCTGCATCTGAAATTTCATAGTTTTCAAAGTTAGAAATATCTGCTGTTTCAGCTTTCTTTAATACTTTGTCATATTCTGATGCTACAACTTCAGCACTATCATAATCTATTGACTGATTAACTGAAGCCATAATTCCTAGGGCCATTAATTTTTTAACTACTTCTACTGGTCCTACTTCTAAGGCTTTTGCTAAGTCAGAAACAGTCATACCATTTTCATATAAAATTACATTTGCATCTTGTTCTGTTTCATTACTTTGTAATTTTTCACGATGTTTATAGATTTTCTTTCTTTCTTTAAAGAACTCTTTTTTATTTTCAGCCTTTTTTACTGGCTTACTTTTAACTTTTTGGAAGTTTGTTTCGTTATCTAAATCAAATTTAGTATCCATAGCAAGCTTTTCAGCTTTATCAATAACTTCTTCTTCAAAGTCTTTAGTTTCTAAGTCTTCTATATCCCCTGTTATATAATCTTCAGCATCTTGTTGTTCATTATCAAGTAAAATAATATCAGTTTCATCTAAAGGAGTTTTTTCGTCTTCGTAGTTGATACCAATTTTATCACATAATGCTTTAATCTCATCTATAGTTTTTCCTACATCTAATGCATAATCTTCTATAGTCATCATAAAGACTCACCTCACTTTTCTATAATTTTTCTTATTTCTTCATATACACTATCCTCTATATTGCATTCTAATTTTCTATCTAATGCTTTTGACTTTTTTGCTTTTTCTAATACTGCAATATCTTTTTTAATATATGCACCATGACCATTTATTTTTCCTGTTTCATCAGGAACTACATTACCTTCTGGAGTTCTTACTACACGAAGTAACTCTTGTTTAGGTAATTTTTCTTTTGTAATTATACATGTTCTTAGAGGAATTTTCTTTACTTTCATAATAGTCCTCCTATCTAAAGTTTATACCTGCTTCTCTAGCTTGTTCAGTTGTCTTGATGTCAATTTTATAATGTGTTAATTTGCTAGCTAAACGAGCATTTTGTCCTTTTTTACCTATTGCTAGAGAGAAGTTGTCTCCATCGGCAATTACCATTGCTTCTTGTTTTTTAGGATCTGTTATAGCTACTGTTAAATCTTTTGCTGGTGATAAAGCATTTTCAATAAATACAGCTGGATCTTTGTCATATCTTACAACATCTAACTTTTCACCATGTAATTCTTCAATAATTCTAGCTATACGACTACCTTTTTCACCAATGCATGCTCCAATTGGATCTACATTTGCTTTTTCAGAGTAAACAGCAACTTTGCTTCTGTTACCTGGGTCTCTTGCTACACTGTATAACATTACTGTTCCATCAGCTAATTCTGGTATTTCAAGTTCAAATAGTCTTTTTACAAAACCATAGTGAGTTCTACTTAGTAGGATTAATAGGTTTTTACCATTGTTATCTACTTTAGTAACATAGACTTTAATTTGAGAGCCCATGACAATTTTTTCACCTGGAATAATATCTTTCTTTGGTAATATTCCGTTTGTTCTGCCTAAGTCAATAAAGTAGTTGTCTGTATCTTCTAAGGCAACAGTACCAATTAATAATTCATCTTGTTTATCACCAAATTCATCAACAATACTGTTTCTTTCAGCTTCTCTTATTTTTTGTACTACTACTTGCTTTGCAGTTGAAGCAGCTACACGTCCGAAGTCTTTTGGAGTTACTTCATGATCAATAGTATCTCCTACTTCTAACATTTTATCAATTTTCTTAGCTTCACTAAGTTTGATTTCTGTTTCTGGGTTAAAGTATTCATAAGCAGGAGTAGCTTCTTTTTCTTCTCCTTGTTCTCCTTCTACAGTTTCTTCTTCCTCTTCGTCTTCATCTGTATAATGTTCAAATAAGTAGTCTTCATATTCTTCTTTTGTCATTTTGTCATCTGGTACTACTGTAAGATATGAATATACTTTTATTTCTCCTGTTGCTCTATCGAATAGGACTTTAACATTAGTTTTAGAATTGAAGTTTTTCTTGTATGCTGAAGTTAGAGCTAATTCCATTGCTTCATATACTACTTCTGGATCAATGTCTTTTTCTTTAACGATATTATCAAGTGCTTTTTTAAATTCTTTTCCGTTCATTTTTATTCTCCTTTCTCTTTAGAGTAAATATCTAATTCATCTACTTCTTCTAGTATTTTATTATTTTCATCCATTATTTTATTAATTATTCTTGATGCCTCTGTGATAAGGTTTAAATCAATTGTGTCTTCACTATCAAGTACTATGTTAAATAGTTTTTTTCCTTCTTGTTCTGAATAAAATGCATCTGATACAAATACATTTAAATCTTTGATTTTGTCATCTACAAGTTCACTAATTTGTTCTTTCATGGCCACCTCCTACAAATAATAAGAGTGGGAATTTTTTCTTTCCCACTCCTTTCTCAAGTGTATTATATCATAATTTAGCTAAATTACAAACATTTATTTTTGATTATGGTTATAAATTTGATAATTTATTTAGAAAAATATTACTGATACATAATATACAGCAAATATTAGTAACATTGTTAAGCCTTCGGCTTTTGATATTGTTCTTTCACTTCTAGCAAATAAGTATAAATCTAGCGATGTTAGGAAAACTGCCATAATATCTATCATAGAGAAATTACTTAAACTGATATCTCCGTAAATAGCAACTGGTAAGCCTAGTACAATACATATATTAAAGATATTCGTACCAATGATATTACCAATAGCCATGTCAAACTCACCTTTTCTGGCACTGCTTACAGTCATGAACATTTCAGGCAAACTTGTACCAATGACTATAGCAGTCATGGTAATTAATTTTTCACTTATGTTTAGACTTTTTGCTATTTTTACAGCGTTATCTACAATAATATTACTACTTAATGAGATTAAGGCAATGGAGAGAACTAATATTATTATAGCAATTGGTATACTATCATATTTGACATCTACTTTTTGAGGATTTTTTTCTTTCCTATGAAGCATTTGTACTAAGTATGTTACAAACATTAAGAATAGAAGCATTAGAATTATTCCATCTATTCTTGAAAATACATTAGGATTAGATTTATTAAATAAACTATCTAACATTAGTACTGAAAATGATGTTGTTATTAAAAAAAGTATAGGTAGTTCTTTCTTTACAGTTTCATGCTTTACTTTTATCGGATGCAGTAATGAAGCAAGTCCAATAATTAAGAAAACGTTTACAATGCAGCTTCCAATTACATTTGCAAAAGCTATAGTACCATTTTTGTTAGCTACACTGGTAAATGAAATAGCTATTTCTGGAGCACAAGTACCAAATGATACTATAGTAAGAGCCACTAACATTTTAGGCACTTTACATTTTATAGCTATGGATGATGCACTATCTACCAAGACATCACTTGCTTTAATGATAACTATAAAGCCAATTAATAAAAATATATACTTGAGCATTAATATCACTACCTTCCTGTTTATTATAGCAAAATACGACTTTCAAAAAAAGAGAGATTTTGTAGTTTAAAAAAAATAAGTCTACTTAACTGTAAACTTATTTGTTTATTTTTATATACAATATCGCTTTGCTGTTTTAATTATTTACTTTTACTTTTGCAGCTTTTTCGGTTTGTGTTTTAAGTGATTTGTATTCACTTTTTGAAATAAAATTAGGAACTGTTAGTGTATCTGATGTAACATAATATGTAACTCCATTTGAGTTTCCAGTTTTTACTTCTATTGCTTCAGGATTTAATCGTAATAATGTATTAATATCAGTTTCATTCATACTAGCAAATGTTGATAACGGCATTCCATCTGGAAGATTTTTACTTGAAGTATAGTAAGATAAATCTTCCTTATCTATAACATACGGTATAATTATTCTTTTACCAGCTTGAATATTTACACTATTGTCGTAATTTACCTCTAAACCATTTACTTTAGCAATATATTTTATTGTTGAATTAGACTCTCTTGAATATTCTGAAATTGTATCACCATATTCAACGACATGAATTCTATTTAAAACAATTGTATCATCCTCAATATCATCGCCTGGCTTTAATGTATCAGTAGTACCTGGCGCTGCTGGTGTTTGATCTGGAGCAACATCTGGAGAAAATGCATATTTTGGAACTAAGATTAATGTTCCCGCTAGTAATAGTGAACCTATAGTAACACGGTTTCTAATAATAAACTTTGGTAAATTATCTTCAGTAATGTAACGAAATTTACATAATTGATACCAAGTTTCACAACATACATGTACAATACCGGCACCAATATTGAAAATTACTGGATTAGCATAAGCTAATTTTGAATGTGCAATATGGTCGGAAACATTCTCATGACGCTCCTTAAATGGTTCTGTTTTTTCTTCTTCCCTTACTTCTTTCCATCCTGTTCTAATTGCTTCTGCAAAACTTCTTGTCTTAACATCAGAATAGCTTTTTTCAGAAGTGTGCTTTTGACTTGTTGCTTTTTGTTTTGTTTGACGTTTTTTATTTTCTTGATATGTTTCTGAACCCTTCTCTTCTTTAGCTTTGCCTTTGTTTAAATATGCTCTCCTATATTCCTCATCGTATATAGCCCTATCATTTTCATTTGTCAATATAATGTATGCTTTTTCTAAACACTTATATATATATTTG
>CAVKJF010000016.1:0-16534 GCA_963656615.1 bacterium
ATGTTATTCATATATGTCACCTCATTATTTTATGTGCACTTATTTTAATCTGCTATTTTATTATATCACATATTATTTTTTTATCTTTATTTGATTAAGAATATTTTCTCTTTACACATTTTTTTGACATGTTAATTCTCAATAAAAAGAAAAAGGTTTCACAACCTATTTCTTCCTTTTGAATATTTATTTTTTATCATTTTTAAATACAATTTTATCACATATAAAATAATTTGAAATTGTTGTTGATGCATTGGCTATTAGTTTTTCTAATAATGCACTAATATTGAAATATTTATCTAGACAAACTAACACGAGCGAGTCAATGGCAAATGATAAGGCTTTACTTGCTAAAAATAAAGGTATTTGCTTTTTATATTTTCTAGTTTGACATTTATAAACAATACGTTCATTTAATATAAATGATAATGTTATTGAAAATACATAAGCAAATATATTTGATACTATGATGTTTTTAATAATTACATTGTAACATAATAAATAAACAATAACATTTACTAATGTAGTTGCTGAAGCTATTAAAACATATTTAACAAATTTTCCTCTCAGTATTTTTTTTATATTTTTTTTATTTAATATTTTCATAGAAACTTCCATACTGAACAAACTTGTAATCTTCTAAAGCCTTTTTTGTATTATAATCCAAGTCAGAACGTAATGTAGTGTTATTATTCATATACACGGCATTTCTATTATATACTGGCACTTTCTTTCTAAGATCATCTATATATTTGAAGTAGTTAGAAACTTTTAGATCCATTTTATTTAGTACATATGCTCCTAGGTAATTTGCATTCATATATTTTATGTCATCAACTTCTATATCATAGTTTGAAAAAATTACTGCTTTTGTTGTGTGCTTTCTCATATCATTAACATACTTATTTTCTGTATTAAAATACTTTGCAGATATGTATGGTTCTACTCCATCATCATCAATGATGTATGGTAGATGATCTCCAAAGAAAACAATAATAGTAGGTGTATCAAGATTTTGAATCATTTTATATAAATTATTTAATTCTTTTGAGGCATCATAAATACCTTGAGCATAACTTTTAAGCATATTAGTAGATTGTTTTGAATATTCAGTATTTTTTACACTGATATCATACTTTTCATATTTATCTTCAGTATATGGAAAATGATTTTGACCTGAGGCAGTCATTATGAATTTATATTCTCCTTCTTTTGTATCTTTTAACTGATTGTAAATATCTTTCATAAGTGACTTATCAGAATAAAATTGTCCTTTGTTTGAGCCTTTCAATTCAGAACCATAGATTGTTTTGTCAGCACCAAATAATTTATAATTTCTTTTACTATTGTATGAATCTTCGCCCCAAGGTGTTAAATACATTGTTGTATACCCATTATTATTAAATTCTTTTATAATATTTGGAGCATTCTTACCAATGCTATCACTATAGTATTGATTATATGGTATAAATCCTGGTGACCAGAAAGTTAGGGAAGCTCCAGTTAAAATTTCAAATTCAGTATTTACGCTAGACCCTCCATATGCTGGCACTAGTAAATCAAATACCATTTTATCATTATCTTTTTTATAGTTGGTGATTTCTTGCATTAATGGTTCATTAAAAGTTATTTCGCTTATGTTTTCTAGATTGGAAAATGCTTCTGATAATATAAAAACTACATTTGCTTTTCCCCATTTTCCAGAAGCTGCGACATCATCATATGATGAAAGTAGTTTACTGACATATTTACTACTATAGTCTGGTGAAACCAAGTCTTTCTTTACTAATGATGTCAAAATTACTCCTTGGAAAAAACCATATTCATTTGTGTATTCATCTACTGATATATACTCACTTAATATTTCTTTGTCTGCATTATATATTTTTTCAATAAAGAAATTGTATTTTTTTGTCATTGAAATACCAATAAGAGTAATTAGTATGGTACCAATAAGGAAAGTAACTATTCTTTTAACAATACTATTTACTGAAAATTTACCAAGCTTGTCAGCAAAAATTATTCCTACACTTAAAGCAACAAATATAATACCTTTGATAACGGTTAACCAAATCCAACTACCGATTGTAGTTGTTGCGGTTGCCATCATACCCATATTATCTGGGTTTAAATATCCAACATCTGATAATTCAATTGGAATTCCCATAATATTTAATTTTATGTCATTAATTACAAAAATTATTAATGATACTATTAGTAATAATATTTTTGTTATTTTACTGTTGTTTGTTATACTGTTAATTATTATAAATAAAAGTGCTACCATTATGTAAATTAATATAAATGGTAAAAAATGGCTTACAATAGTGTAAAAAGAACTTTCCAAATTACTAATAACATTGTTTGAAGTCATTCTATAAAATATGTCACCAGCAATTACTATAAATAATGGAAACAATATTAAATTAGTTGTGTACTTATTAAGAATTTTGGCTGCTATTTTTGGAGCGTTTGGCTTTTTTAGTTTAAATCTCGCAATAAATAGTGAACCCATGATTAATAATACTGCAGGCATTACTTTGCTAAGTAATCCTGGATTTAAAATTCTTAGAATTATTAAAATTATTGGGTATACAATTGCAATTGCTGTAATTGGTAGTCCAATATATTCTCCTTTTTTTGCTGCTTTTGTGGTATGTAACATATTAAAATATGCTAGCCTTATAACTCCACAAAGCATATAAAATATACAAATAATAACGCTGACTATACTAGTTGATATTAAGACTGTTATAATTGCTGGTAAAATTCCAAAACAAATCACGTCTGATAATGAATCCAACTGTACTCCATATTCTTGTTGGCTTTTATCATATTTATACTTTCTTGCTAAAGTTCCGTCAAAAGAATCACATATTCCAGATAACATCAAGCAAAGTGATGCTAAGGAAAAATGACCATTGAATGCACAATACATTCCTATAAATGCAATAGTTGTTCCAAGCATTGTCAACATATCACATTTTCTAAAATAACCTATAATATACTTCAATTAAAACACCCACCCGTTACTAAAAATTTATTATAATTATATCTTCGACATATTTATAGTAACATATTTGACATTTATTTACAACTTTAAAACTTTTTTTCTTAAAACAAAAAAAGCAAGTATTATTATACTTGCTTTAAATGTTTGTATTATTTTAGCTCTTCTGCTAATTCTTTTGCTGATATCATGCTATCTTCCATACTATTATAAATCCATGCACCATATCTTCCAATTGTGTATACATTTTGCTTTTTTAGTTCACTTTTTAGTAAATCTATTTTCTTTGTTGTTTCTGTATTTATATGTACATATGCAGGATCCATGACAATCGGTTCATAATCTATTAATTTCATTGTGTCATCAATTATATTTTCTTTTTTTAAATTGATAATAGTTTCATTTAATTCTTTTTCTATTATTTTATCAGTTATTTTATCATCTTTATTAAAACCAATTTCAATATACATACTTAGTTTTTCATCGCCTAAAATATTATTGTAAAATCCAGCTCTGTAAAAATTACAGTTTTTATCTGGTATGTATATCCAATGCTCTTCCTTGCATCTTGGTGATGACTTATCAAAGCCTAAATTTAGTATTAATACTTTATTATATGATAATTCTTTAAGTAATTCATCATATCCTGTTATAGCTTTTAAAAACTTATTTAATGGCATAGTATTAATTAAATACTCATATTCAACACTTTTTCCATTTGATAGTTGTGCACGTTTTTCTTTTAAATCAATACTTTCTACTTTTGTATTTAAAAGCACCTTGTTTTTGTCTAGATTATTATATAATATTTCTATGAAACTTCCAGCACCATTTTTTGGATATAGGAATGTACTATTATATGAATTAACTTTGCTATTTTTCATATTATTTATGATAGCTTCTTTATCTGCGTAAGGAAAAAATCTACCCATGGCATCTACATCTAAATTTCTCAAATCTGTAGCATATAATTTTTCATTATATGGCTTTAGAAATTTTTCTACTATAGACTTTCCAAATTTTCCATATAGCATATCAAGAAAGTTATCATACTTTTCTTTTTCACTTTTATTAAATAAATCGTAAAGGCAATCTATGAACTCATCCTTTTCAAGTTGATGTATATTTGTTTGGAATGGAAAGTCTATAAATTTTCCTTTATATAAAATTTTGGTACATTTATTATTATATATAATATCTTCTTGTTTCATTTTATCAATAAATTTTTTCTT
The DNA here is from genome assembly GCA_963656615.1 of bacterium. Classification (GTDB taxonomy): domain Bacteria; phylum Bacillota_I; class Bacilli_A; order RF39; family UBA660; genus CAG-877. Next base: position 4,243 of record CAVKJF010000016.1, read on the forward strand.
AAATTCATCTGTTTTAAAATGGAAGAAATGCCCACCAAAATCCCAGGTATAACCATTTCTTTTTACTGTTCGACAGTAACCACCAACCTCTTTTTCTTTTTCAACAATTAGATAATCATCATCTGAATAATTAGCAAATGTTAGACCAGATATTCCTGCTCCAACTATTAAATATTTTGTTTTCATATTTTACCTTTCTAATTTATTTACTAAATTTTTCTATAATTGCATCAGCAATTCTTTCACTAGCGTGACCATCTCCGTATGGGTTTGATGCTTTACTCATCTTGTCGTATGCATTTTTATCAGTTAATAATTTTTTAGCTTCTTTATATATTGTTTCTTCATCAGTTCCAACTAATTTTAATGTTCCTGCTGCTATACCTTCTGGTCTTTCTGTAGTATCTCTTAAAACTAATACTGGTTTTCCAAGTGAAGGTGCTTCTTCTTGAATTCCACCTGAATCAGACATAATTATATAGCTCTTATTTTGAAAATTATGGAAATCAAATACTTCCAATGGTTCAATTAATTTTACTCTATCATTTCCTTGTAATATTTCGTTGGCAATTTCTCTTACCAATGGATTCTTATGAATTGGATACACAACTTTAATATCTTCAAACTCATCTACCAATCTCTTAATAGCTGTGAAAATATGTCTCATTGGTTCTCCTAAATTTTCTCTTCTATGAGCAGTAAGAAGTATCATTCTACTATCTCCTACCCAGTCGATTACTTCATGTTTATAGTCACTTTCTACTGTTGTGCTCATCGCATCAATTGCAGTATTACCAGTAACATATATTTTGTTAGCATCGATATTTTGTTTTAATAGATTTTCTTTACTTAAATCGGTAGGTGCAAAATACATATCTGTCATACAGTCAACCATTTGTCTATTCATTTCCTCTGGCCAAGGACTGTATTTATCATATGTTCTAAGTCCTGCTTCTACGTGTCCAATAGATACACGATTGTAGAATGCTGCTAATGCTCCGGCAAATGTTGTTGTTGTGTCACCATGTACTAAAACAATATCTGGATTACAGTCTTTAATAACACTCTCTAATCCTTGTAAAGCTCTCGTTGTTACATCTCCTAACGTTTGACCTTGCTTCATAATATTCAAATCATAATCAGGTTTGATATCAAATGTTTCTAATACTTGGTCTAACATTTCTCTGTGCTGTGCAGTTACCGCAACAATTGATTCTATTTCTTTTCTTTTTTCTAGTTCTTTAACCAATGGTGCCATTTTAATGGCTTCTGGACGTGTTCCAAAAACACTCATGACTTTTATTTTGCCCATTTTTCACCCTCCTAATTAAATAAAATTCTTTTTATAGTTCTTAGTGTGTTATATATGCTGTTTTTCAATGATTTTTTTTCAATTAATTCAAAATTATTTTTTCTTGCTTCTCTTAGAATTGGATATATTCTTCCCATTTTTTCATAATATTCATTATTTTTTTCTTTTAAATAAGCATCTAATTCTAATGATCTTTTGATTCCTCTTTCTTTATCTTCGTCATAAAAGTAACCTAAAGAATAATGTGTATATAAAACTTTTGTAAATACATTACTTACATATTTTTCTTGGTTTTCACTTAATTTTGCAGTCTCTAAAAAGTCTAGTATTCTTTTTACTACTCTGTCATGATCACTATATCTACGAATGAAATTATTCATATCAACACTTTGATTAACATTACCAATCATGTATTTGTATACAACAAAGTCTAAAAATGCAACTGTCTTAACATATGGAATTGGTAACAATTGATATTCAACGTCTACAAAGAAAGTCTTTTCTTGTAATTTTATATTATGTTCTGTTAGTAATTTAGTTCTATAAGTCATTGAGTGGATTGACATATAAATGTTGTCGGCATCAATTTCAGAAAATTTGTATATTTTGCCATACTTCACATTTCTTGTTGCAATTAAATTTGTCTCTCCTGTAACCATGTTTACAGTTTCATAATTATTAGATACAATATCGCAATTATTTTTTTCTAGAAATTCTACTAATTCTTTTAGTTTCTTGGTGTCAACCCAGTCATCACAATCAACAACTTTATAATACTTTGCATTTGTTGAATATAATGCTGCGTTAACAGCTGAACCATGTCCACCATTTTCTTTATTTATTACTCTTACCATTTTAGGATATAGTTTTTGATATTTTTCAGCTATTTCCTTTGTGTTGTCAGTTGATCCATCATTAACAATAATAACTTCAATTTTATCAAACAATTCTTCATCTACAAATGTATTAATACATCTGTCTAGGTATTTTTCACCATTGTAAGATGGAATACCTATAGCAAGGATTTTATTATTTTTCATTTTTTATTCTCCTCTCTATTTCTGAATCATATACTTTCGCAACGGCTTTTGCTTCAAACTTTTTACAATATTCTTCATTAACTTTTGGAGGATTATCAACTATTTCCATTATTTTCTTTGCTAAATCAAGTTGTTCTCCTTTTGTTACTACTCCACCAGCGTTTCGTATCATTTTTCCAGCAGGAGATGCAGGATTAGTAATTCCTAAAATAGGCTTTCCAGCTCCCATGTAGTCTGCTATTTTTGCAGCAAAGAAAATAGACTCATTAGGTAAATTCGGGAACAAAGCATCAATATGTATTAGGCAATCAGATTCTTGCATTGCTTTTAGGCTATCAAAATAATTAACTGAGCCTTCTATACTGAATACATCTTGTAAAAAATAAACATAAATCATATTCTTTACACGATTTGGTATATTGCCGATAAGACGTATTTTTATTTTATCTAAAAATTCTGGTCTTATATCTTTTATTAGTTTTATTGCTTTTACAACTGGTTCAATACTTCTAAAAGCATCGCTTTGACCAATGAATGAAAAAACAAACTTATCATTTTTTGAGGTGCGTTTTGCATATAATTCTTTTGAATATGAATGAGGAACAACTAAGCATTTTTCATTATATACTTGTTTATCTCTAACTATAAATTCTCCTTGTTCTTTTGTTGGAACAATTATTAAATCTGCTTTTTTGACTAATTTATTTTGAAATCTATTTAAAGTTGATAAACGCCTCGTTTCTTTTGAGCGTACAAATTTACAGGCAAAGTTCAAACAAAAGTTAGGGGCATATCTATATATTCTTCTAACAAGTCCATGCCTGTTTTTATATAAAGGATATAATGTTTCATATGGATTGTTACCTATTGGATCTGCTAAGCTAACAATCCATGGAATATCTTTATCGATTTTTTTTATCTCAAATCCAGCCTTTTGTGGTTCCACAGGCATTGATCTAGTCATTATTGCATCAAATTTTATCTTTTTGGATAATTTCTTGTATAATTCAACTGTTTTTTCATTGAATTCATTAAAATCATCAGTATCAATTGTATAGTGCTTTATATTGTCACTTTCTAATTCACTTTTACTGTTGTAACTCCATCTAGATGATGAAGCACTACATAAGTAATACTCATTTTTTGAGTTAGATAATAATTTATATGTAACAAATGCTTCTGATGTTGTTACTGGAGGATAAAACCAACTTACTACAAATATTTTCATATCTACTACATCCCTTTCTGTAAACTGTTATATTTATCAAATGCTGACTTAATAACGTCGTCCATATCATAATATTTATATTCGGCTAATCTACCACCAAATAAAACATTCTTTTCTTTTTTGCAAAGTTCTCTATACTTTTCTGCTAATTCATTATTTTTGTCATCATTAATTGTATAGTACTTTTCCATTCCTTCTTTATAATCAGCTGGATACTCATATGTTACTACTGTCTTTGGTTGAGTTCCATACTCAAAATGCTTATGTTCAATTACTCTTGTATATTCTACTTCATGACCTGTGTAGTTTACAACGGCATTTCCTTGATAATTTTCCGTATCTAATATTTTGGTATCAAATCTTAATGATCTCCAATCTAAAGCTCCTTCTGAGTAATCGAAGTACTCATCTATTGGTCCTGTATATATTATGGTTTTGGCCATTTTTTTGTATTCATCTTGTTTGTCAAAGTAGTTTGTATTTAATCTTACTTCAATTCCATCTAACATTTTTTCTACTAATTTTGTATATCCGCCCATTGGTATTCCTTGATATCTATCATTAAAATAATTATTGTCATAAATCAATCTTACAGGCAATCTTTTGATGATGAATGCAGGCAAATCTTTACAGTCCCTATTCCATTGTTTTTCTGTATAACCTTTGATTAATTTTTCATAAATTGTTCTTCCAACTAGTGATATAGCTTGTTCTTCTAGATTTGTTGGTTCGTGCTTGATTTCTTTTCTTTCTTCTTCTATATGCCTTAGTGCATCTTCAGGGGTAAAAACGTCATCCCAAATTTTTGCAAATGTATTCATATTGAATGGCATATTATATATTTCATTATTAATTCGTGCTACTGGAGAATTTGTATATCTATTAAATTCAACAAATGAATTTACATAATCCCATACATCTTTATAATCGGTATGAAAAATATGTGCTCCATATTTGTGTACGTTAATTCCTTCAATTTCTTCTGTATAAACATTACCAGCTATGTGATTTCTTTTTTCAAGAACTAATACTTTTTTTCCATTTTTATGAGCAATATTGGCAAAAGTTGCACCAAATAATCCAGCTCCAACAATTATATAATCATATTTTTCCATATTAACCTCCATTTATGTTATTTTCTAATGAGTTCCTCAACCATTTTGTCATAGTCTCCAACAACATTTTTTATGTTATATTTCTCTTGATTGCAAGTTTTATGTAAACATCTATTATTTATTATTTGGCTTAAATACATGTATATTTCATCTGAACTATGTGAAGAAACTATTGAATTTGTTTCTCTTAAAATATCGGCACTAGCACCTTTGTCCATAGTTATTCCAAGTATATTATTATTTGCACCCAAATAATCTGCTATCTTTGCTGCAAAAAAGATGTTTTCATTTATGTATTGACCTAGATTAGCATCAATTAGTAACAGCCAGTCACTTTCTTGCATTATTTTAAGACTTTCAAAATATGTAACAGGTTTTCTTACTTTAACAAAATCATAAATTTCTTCGTCAATTATTCTTGCTTTATCTTTTACTGATAAATCGCCATAAAAGTTAACTATTAATTTATCTGATATATTATCATACTTGTTCTTTAGTCTTCCAAGTGCCTCAAAAAAACATTTAGGTGTTCTTATATCATCACAATGCCCTAAATAACTTATAACTATCTTTTCGTTGTTTTTATTGACTTTTTTCGCATAAAAATCTTTATCATATGTATGTGGGATAATTATAATCTTTTTTTCAATAGCATCTCTGTTTTTTTGTTTTTTTAACATGTGTTCTTTTTGATATGGATTATTTAGAATAATTCTATCAGCTTGGTTTAAAACACTTGTTTGAAGTTTAAACTTTTTACTTTCATTTTCAATTGTCATTAAGTATCTTTTGCGGCGCAATTTCCAAAATACCGACTTCATTAGTCGCATTGGAGAAATTATATAACCTATTTTTAAATTTTCAAATCCATGACCTTTTATGGCATACGGATTGTTAACTCTATTAAAATATTCAAACGGATTATCGCTAATTGGATCACCAAATGATGCTATCCATTTTACTTCTGGATGTCTTTTTTTGATTTCAAGGGCAATTTTGTGAGCATCTGGTGACATAGAACGAGTCATGATAAAATCATATTTATTTTTATTTTTCTCATAATATTCAACGCCTTCTTTAACCCAGTCACGTCCGTTATCTGACTGAGCAAAAATAGGATTTATGTTTTTACTTACTAATTTATTTTCATTAGCACCATAAGTCCATACTGTATCATTTTTTTGAGTAAAAACATCATAATTATAACCCGAATTTTTTAGTAGCTTAAAAGTTACAAGTCCTTCTGATGAATTTATTGGTGGAAAAAACCAACTATATACCAAACCCTTCATTATTTTTCCTCCTCACTTGAATATTTCTCAATGATTCTTGCAATTATTCCTCTATAGCTTTGGGCAAAAATAAAATTTGTTTTTCTATGAAATCTTATAAACTTATATTTATTGGTTGCATTGTATAGTTTCGGAGATTTTTCTTTCATGTAATTATCAAATTCTCTTATTTCATTAAGAATTTTTCTACTTGGCAATGTACTCTTGCAATAAATTATATAGTGTGTTCTGCTAAGTAAAATAAGTACTTTTTCAACATATTGTTTTTTATTATTTGATAACTTTGTATTACTATAAAACTCAATTAGTCTTCTTAACACTTTTTCATGGTGTGCTCTATTTTTTATCATGCTATTAATATTAATACTTTGATCTGGCCTTCCAATGTAATACCTATATATGTCATAATTTAATCTAATAAATGTTTCAATTTGAGGAAATGCTAACAAGTTATATTCCATGTCCACATAAAATGTATGTTCATCTAAAACAAGTTTTGCAGTTCTTAATTTTTCTGTTTTATATGTTGATGTTGCCATAGTAAAATATTCATTACCTAAAGATGATAAATCAAATTCCTCTATATTATATAATTTATCAAATTCTATTTTATCGGTGTATGGAACTAAGATACTTTCACCAGAATAAATTAATTCTCTTCTGTAATCTGTAATTACTAAATCTGCATTTAATTTTTTTAATTCTTTTACAAACATTGGAAAGTCATCTATATTTACCCAGTCATCACTGTCAACAACACGGAAGTATTTTCCTGTTGCAACTTTTAATCCTGCGTTTATAGTTGAACCATGTCCACCATTTTCTTTGTCAATAACCTTAATGCAATTGTTGTACATTTTTTCATATTTTTTAGCAATACTTAGTGAGTTATCCTTGCTTCCATCATTAACTACTAAAATTTCTAAATCATCCAAAATACTTTCATCATATGTAAGACTATCTAGACATCTTTCCAAATACTTTTCAACATTATATGTTGGTATTACTACTGTCAATATTTTCATAATCTCCGTTTTCACTCCTTATTTCATTTGAGATTCATAGTATTCATCACATATTTCTTTAGTATTCCCCATTTTTATCATTTTTCCATGTTCAATCCATATCACTCTATCGCATAATTCTCTTATTGATTCTAGTGAATGTGATACATACATTACTGTTGTTCCACCTTTTATCATTTCCAACATCTTGTTCTTACTTTTTTCTTGAAATTTTATATCACCTACAGATAATATTTCATCAACTATTAAAATTTCTGGATTAACAACTGTTGCTATCGAAAATGCTAGCTTTGCAGTCATTCCTGAAGAAAAGTTTTTTACTGGTACATCTAAAAAATCTCTTAATTCTGAAAACTCTACAATTTCTTCAAATTTTTCATCAATGAATTTTTTTGAATATCCTAGAATAGCACCATTCAAATAGATGTTTTCTTTTGCTGTTAAATTTCCATCAAATCCAGCTCCTAGCTCTATCATTGGTGATATTGCTCCATTCACAGTTACTTTTCCTTTTGTTGGTTTCATAACTCCAGAAACAACTTTTAATAATGTACTTTTACCAGCACCATTGCTTCCTATTAGCCCTACAACCTCACCTTTTTTGATATTAAAACTTATGTCTGTTAATGCCCAGAAATCTTCTGGTTTCTTCTTTTTGTGTTTTGGATTCAAAAAATTTACAAAAGCTTGCTTTATAGAAAATTCTTTTTCTATTCCTAAATTGAATTTCATTGAAACTTTATCTAACGTTATCATTGTATCCTCCAATCAGATGTAATATATATATTTATCTTGTTTTTTTCTAAATATAACTGTTCCTATTATTAATGTTCCAACACCAATGAGTGTTACCGCTAACATCATGCCAAGACTTGGCGCTTTACCATATAATACAATTTCTCTAACAGCAGTTATATATTGATATAATGGATTCATTTTAAAAATCGGTTGTAAATGATCTGGTATTATTTCTATACTGTAAAATACAGGTGTAACATAATTCCATATTGTTAAGATAATTCCATATATATAAAATACATCTCTTAAGAAAACGGATACACAGGAAAGAATCAATCCAACTCCAGCTGTAAATAAGAAAAAGCAGAGTAATATATATGGAATCAGTAAGTAATAAAAATTAATATGACATACATAATCTCCAAGTCCTACATATGACAATAATATTATTCCAAGCCATGGTATTAGAGTTAATAAGAAGTTTATTCCTACAAAAATACATTTTGCTAAAGGAAAAATATATTTTGGTATATATACCTTATTTATTAATAAAAAGTTATCTACCACAGATGTCATGGCACTGTTTGATGCTTCACTAAAATAGTTAAACATAATTATACCAGTCATTAAATATACTATATAATTTACACCATCAACTTTAAATTTAAACATCTGTGAAAATACTGTTGCCATTACCATAAGCATTAGTATCGGATACAGTAAGCTCCAGACTATTCCTAAAACCGATCTTTTATATTTTACTTTAAAATCTCTCGAAATAAGTTGAGACATTAAAAATTGATATTTTTTAAAATTTTTCCACATGTTTTTTATTGCTGACATAATTTTCCTCCTCAATTCATGTGTTCTTTACTATTCTTGATTATACCATATGAAAAGTATTATAGTCAAACTTACTCCATAATAAAAGAAGCTATGTTGTTAAGTTGTAATACCATCTATAATAGCTATCTTTTACTTTATTATATATATTACTTTTTTTAATAACATTTCCAATTGCTTGACGTATTAACTCTATAATAGAGGCACCAATATATATTGCTACACTTATTATTAGTGCATATATTACGAATTTATATGATTTAATGGCACCATTGTCTATTTTTAACCATTTGTATAAATGTAATCTAACAAAATTGTTTTCATGAATTAAGTATACTCCAAAAGTTAGCGCTGACATTTTGTTGATAAGCTTGCTCTTTAAATTAAATGTACCAAATAATGAAAAATAACATATTGATTGTAATATAACAATTGGATTACAGTATGCCCTTGTCATAAACATTAAGTCATTTCCATAAGCATAAGATATAGAATTTGCAGTTAATAATGACTCACTTGTTTTATATATGCCATAGTTTAAAATAACACATAAAATTATAGTTATCATTAAAACGATTTGTAATTTCTCTTTGCTGAATCTTTTTAGCATATCCATATCTTTTAATGGATAAATTCTTAAATAGGCACCTAGTAAATATAAATATACAAAATGATAAAGTGTATATCCAGTATTTAGAAAAGCCCTTGCTCCTGTTAGATATGGTAGTAATGAGAATATAAAAAACAAAACTAAAAGTAATTTTTTAAACTCTTTTTGATTTAGAGAATTAATTAATTTATTTATAAATGGAATTAATAAATATAGAAAAATATATACTTGAATAAACCAATATTCGTTAACATTAAATGGTAATAATTCATCAATAATTTCTGGCTTTGTTACAGTTTCTATTCCTAGTGCTGTGAATATTATTAAAAATATAACTTTATAAAATGTATTTGAAATTAATATAGACCAGACTTTAGACTGTTTTATTTTTGATGAACCAGATTGAAAATATCCCGTTAATAATACAAAGGAATTGACATGTACAATTATAAATAATAACATAACGTCAAAAATTGCTAATATACCATCATTAGCACAATTTGAACTGATATTACCGTGTAAAATTACATGCCATAAAACTATAAATAGCATGGAAATTATTCTCATTAATTCATAATTTGAGTTTCTTACTTCTTTTTTATTCATACCTACTTCCCCCACCGTATGATTATAAATTAATTATAATATATTTTACTTTTCGTGTAAAGGAAATGGTGAGAATATTATTATATTCTTATATTTTTCTTAAATGAAGCCTGTATATTTTGCAATAAATTTTTGTTAGTAGTTTACTTTTTTCTATTGTTCTTTTAGCTGTACTTCTTCCTTGATAATACTTATTTTTCTTATAATCTGGAATTTCTTTTTTTAAATAATCAAATGTATCGCCAATGAATTTCATTGCGATATTTTTATCAGATTGATATCTTTGTTGAATTGTATAATTTGTTAATATCTGAACAGTTAATTTATCTACTGTCTCCTTGATTGATTTATCATTTTTTAAATAGTTTCTTATCTTATCAACTATTTTTAAAATATCAAATACCCTCTCATCTCTAACTGTTGTTTCACTCTTTTCATGAATCATATAGTAATGTAAATATCTATTTAGTTTTATAATCTTTTTAGCATTGTATATTGCTTTTACTACAAATAATGTATCTTCATATTTTAAACTTTCTTCAAACTTAATGTTATTATTTCTTATTAAGTCTGTTTTATATATTTTGTTACAAGGTCCTAAATTTATTTTTAATAGTAAATTTGGATTATCTTTTATATTTGTAGCATTAAAAGATTCTATTTTTACTTCGTTTAAATTTCCTTTTTCTACTCTGTAATAGTCAAAAACGATTAAATCAGCTTTTTCTTTTTCTGCTGTTTTATAAAGTATTTCACAGGCATCATTAGAAAAATAGTCATCACTATCTAAAAACATTAAGTATTTTCCTGTTGCCTTTTCAATACCAAAGTTTCTAGTTTTACCAATTCCTTGATTTTTATTTTTGAAATATTTGATTCTTTCATCTTTATATGTTTTTATTATTTCTTCTGATTTATCAGTAGATCCATCATTTATTAAAATGAATTCTAGTTCTTTCTTAGTTTGGTTAACTAGTGAATCTAAACATTTCTTTAAATACTTTTCAGCGTTATATATTGGAACAATAATACTTATATCTATTTTGTTCATTTTATCATCCTCTTTGAATTATATTTTATTTAATTTTATTAAGACGTAATTATCTTTTTGATAGATTGAATGATATCTTGTTTCTTTAACTAGTTTCATTTCCTTATCTGATACTTCATTTTTTGTTAATTCATTGAATTCTACATTTGGAATATCATAGTATGTTGCGATTTCATAAACTTGCCATATGTAATTATTGTCTCCCAATGTAGTTGGCAACAATTTATTAAAAACTGGGAATTTATTAACTATACCATCAATCTTATTTGATCTACCAACTGTACCTTCTATATCTATCTTAAGTACTTCTTCATTTTTAACATCAAGATTATTTATATCATTTATCAGTAGTGTTAACCTAAGTTGATTATATTTATATTGTTCAGAACAGGCATTACCAAAAATTAGGGACGTTGTTATGAATGCATAAGCCAAACAGATTGCGGAAACCTTTGAAATTAAATTATGCTTACAATCACAATTTTTTATAGAAAGAATTGATATAAGTATAAAGAAGGCATACATTGATCTTGGTTTAAATATTGGTTCAGTCAAAAATGGATACACACCAAATACCAACAAAAACATTAAAATTAATGATGTGATTGTTCCTAATGTCGCTATAGTTTTTTTCTCTTTACTTTGTATTATCTCTTTTACTGTAAAAATCATTAAGATTGCAATGATAAATATTAGCCAGATTGATTTTGTTTCTTCATATATAGTTGTATAAAATTTTTGATAATTAGCTATTGCTTTTGGAAAGAAATCTTTTAAACTTAAAATTTCTGGATGAATATAGAAACTAGATGTGTCTGGTAATAGCAATTTAAATATTATTAGGCCAAGACCATATCCAATTATTGCTTTATATATAAATTTAAATATCTCTTTTTTATCTTCATTATTATTAAGCATAGTTAAAGCTAAAACTATTGTGATTATAGGATATAATCCGGCTGATGCTTGGTAACTTGAAGCCATTAAAAATGTACAAATAATACTGGATATAATAAACAGTATATTTTTATTATTTTTGTCTTTTTTATAGAATATAAATGGTATAACAGAAAATAAAACTGATAAAGCCATATATGGCGCATCATACTTATAGGCATAACATTCTAAAAAATATGGATTCATTCCAATTGGTAATGCTGCCACAATATGATACCATTTAATCTTTTTTTCTTTTAATATTATTCTTAATATAAGGACACTGGTAAGAGCCATAACTATGATTGCTAGAAGGGTTGTCATTGGTGAAATGTCTGATATATTACTACTTCCATGTAATAATATCGATAAGTAGTCTGAAACATACCTTCCAAATCCAAAATCTCGATATCCATATCTAACTCTTCCAAGATCATCATTATAGTTAATATTAGCTCTTATTAATGGCATTAAAGCAATAAAATATATTATATAA
>CAVKJF010000017.1:0-16509 GCA_963656615.1 bacterium
AAAACACTTCCAAGTGCTCACCTATAAAATAGCACAAACACTAAGAAATGTCAAACAATTTATCTAAAATTGTGTTAATAATACTAAAATTGCAAAAATAACACCTATCATCGCAACAATAAATGGAACAATAAAGAAGCTAACATATGCTGCATTATCATTTTTTCTACCAAGTTGATTATAAATACCATCATTTATTTTTCTGTTAGTTGGATCATTATTGCCTAAAAGACTATGTCCATTAGATTTAACCAAGGCATTTCCCATACCAAAAGAATTACCATTAGAGTAGTCTGTTGAAGTACCATTTACCTCTTTTTCTAATTCCGCTAAATCTCTTCTTCTTTTTTCCATAATATAATCGTTATAATAAACTCCAGCACTACGTTCAAAAATACCTTTGTAATAAGGAACATCCCTTTCAGGTAAATATATTTCAAACATGTCAAAATTATTTTTCAAAAATTCCTTATTAATATAAAGCTGGTTAGGAAAATGACAGTGAATGCCAACACCAATATCACTAAGGTCAGAAATATTTTCTCTAACAATGTCCCTCTTTTGCATACCATTAGATCCATCAGCAATTGCCAAGTTATCAAACTTAATCTGTTGATAAGAACCATTCAAAATATGAATGCTATTAGGGTCAAAAGAAGTTATATAAAAACCCTTTTCATGAATGTACCTCATAGCGCTATCCATTCCTAATTTCAATGGCAAAATACCATCTTCATCATAATGAAGTTCATACCATTCATTTAGAGTAATACTATTAGAATCATCAATTCTATTCATACGCACTCACCCTACTATAATTGTAAAGCAAAATTTTCAAAAATACAAACATTAATAAACATTTTTAAATCTTTCATGTAAAACTTTTCTTATTTTATAAAGCCTCCCATCAACAGTAGTAATAGGTATATCAAGTAACCTACTAATTTCTTTATAACTAAAGCCATTATACCTAAGTTCAAAAATAGAACTATCCCCAATATTAAACAAAGATTTATAATAAACAAATTGTTTTTCTAACAATTCCTCATCAAAATAGTAATCCAAATTTTTATCATCTTTAATATTACAGTAAAATTCTTCTCCTAAAGAAGTATTTAAATAATAATGTTTATTACTACTCATTTTTCTACAAAAAGTTAAAATTCTTCTCTCGACACAAATACAAGCAAAAGTATAAAATAACGCTCCGGAGTTTTCATCATACTTATCAATTGCGTCATTCAAAGCAATTAACCCTTCTTGTACTAAATCATCAAAGTCCACTCTTGCCCATTTAGCTGACATAGAATACTTTGATGCTAACTTTTTAACTATAGGAATATACTTATTAAACATAATTTTCCTAGCTTCTTCATCATTTTCTTTAACTAAATAAACAACCTCATAATCATTTATTTTTTTATAATCCATAATCCCTCTACTTTCTATTACGGATTACCTCATATATCATAATACCAGATGCTACAGATGCATTTAAACTATTAGTAGTTCCATACATTGGTATTTTTGCAATAAAATCACATGCGTTTTTAACAAGTTTAGACATACCAGATCCTTCATTACCAATTACTAAAGCAATTTTACCAGAATAATCTATACTTCTATAATCAACACTATCCTCTAAAGCTGTACCAACTATCCAAAAACCATTCTTCTTAAGTTCATCTATTGTTGAAACTAAATTAGTAACAGTAACAATATTTACATTATCTAATGTTCCAGCACTAGTTTTCATCACTGTTGAATTAACTTGAGCTTGACGATCTTTTGGCATAATAATTGCATCAACCTTAGCGGCTTCACAAGTTCTTATTATAGCTCCAAGATTATGTGGATCTTCTAAATGATCTAATATTACAAAAAACTTAGCTTCATCATCTAATACATCAGATATATCTTTATACTTATAATCCGGAATAAATAGTATTATACCTTGATGAACACCTGATGCCAAACGATCAATTTCTTTTTTTGACTTGTATTGAACAGGTACTTTTCGCTTTTCTATTAAAGAGTTTATTTCTTTGTCACTAAAACCATCCTGTAAAATTATTTTTTGAACTATTTTTCCATTTTCTAATAATTCTTTCGCAACATTTCTACCATAAACCAACATCTTAATCACCTAAAATAAATTTCATTATTTCATTTATTCTTTCTTTTTTATTTTTGAGTTCCAAATAACCAATGATAGCTTCTAATCCAGTTGCATATTTATAAGTAATAATATCGCAACTTTTAGGATGAGAAGTAGTCTTATAATTTCTAGCTCTCTTAAATACACTAATTTCATCTTCATATAAGAAATTATCATCAATCATTTTTGTTAAATATTTAGCTTGATTACTAGCACTAACATAAGAAATAGCTTCTTTCTGTAAATCATTTACATTACCAATACCTGATAAAACCAAATGCTTTCTAACATAGTTTTCATAAATAGTATCACCTAAATATGCTAAAACCAATACATTAACTTCATTAACATTCATAAATTCACGTCCTCAAAAACAATTTTATCATAATAATAAAAATCTACACAGAAAAATTGTGTAGATTAATTATTAAATTAACTCGTAAGTTGTTCCTTCCCTAGTATCAATTAAACGAACACCTTGTTCTAACAATTCATCTCTTATTGCATCAGCCGCAACAAAGTCTTTATTTTTCTTTGCTTCATTACGCAATTCTATCTTCTTTAAGATTTCTTCTTCATCATGTTCAGTACCTACCTCATCTACTTTTAATAAGTCAAGAGATAAAACCTCATCAAACTTCTCTATTAATTTTCTCTTAGTACCATCATTAACCGAAGTATCCTTTAAAATATCGTATACCAAAGTAATCATATTAGAAGTATTTAAATCATCTTCTATATAGTTTTTAAACTTACTTAAATATTCTTCATATTTACTATCATCTACTTCTGAAGAACCTAACTTTGAAATACGTGATTTTAATTTTAAATAGGCTTTCTCTGCACCAGATAATATATCAAAATCAAATGTTAATTGATTATGATAGTAAGAATTTAAACACAAGTAACGATAACTTAAAGGATTATAACCTTTTTCTTCTAATAAAGAAACTGTTAAGAATTCACCAGATGATTTACTCATCTTACCATTTTTATTATTTAAAAAACCATAGTGAACCCAGTAATTACACCAAGGATGACGTCCTAAATAAGCTTCACTTTGAGCAATTTCATTAGTATGATGTGGAAAAATAGCATCTTCCGCACCACAGTGTATATCTAGCTTTTCACCTAAGTATTTTATTGAAATACCAGAACATTCTATATGCCATCCAGGATAGCCTCTCCCCCAAGGAGAATCCCATTGTAATTCTTGATTATTAAATTTTGAATTAGTAAACCATAAACCAAAGTCAAAAGGATTACGTTTTGCACTATCTACTTCTATATCATTTCTAACCGCAACTAATAAATCATCACTATTACGTCCAGATAATTCATAATAATTAGGAAATTTAGAAGTATCATAATAAACATTACCATTAGAAATATAAGCATAGCCAGTTTCTAATAATTTAGTAATTATTTTTATATACATATCAATATTATCTGTAGCGTTAGATACTACATCAGGTTTTCTAATATTTAACTTACAGCAGTCATCAAAAAAACAATCGGTATAAAACTTAGCGATTTCCAAAGATGATTTATGCTCCCTTTTAGCAGCAACCATCATTTTATCCTCACCTGTATCACCATCACCTACTAAATGACCTACATCAGTAATATTCATAACTCTTTCTACATCATAACCAAGAAATTTTAAACTCTTCTCTAAAACATCCTCAGAAATATATGTACGTAAATTACCAATATGTGCATAACTATACACAGTAGGACCACAGGTATACATTTTAACCTTTCCCTCTTCATTAGGAATAAATTCTTCTACTTTTTTTGACAACGTATTAAATATTTTCATTTTTTCACCTCGTAAAGTTAGTATAACATAATATTTATAAGAAATAAACTAATGTTTAATAGTAAAAGTATCTACGTACTTTCTTAGTACTTTATCCACATGTCTTGCGCCAAATTCCTTATAATCACATTCATTTTTAATTTTATTCACAAGTTCTGGGGAAAAATCCTTTTCAAACCCTAAATCAGTTACTCTCTTATTAATGATTTTTTCTATAGTGTTACTATCAATATCATCAAAATATATAACTTTATCAATTCTATTTATAAATTCAACTCCCAAAAACTCTTTAAACTTTTCATATACCAAACTATTATCTGATGAAAAGCCTATTTTTTTATTAGTAGTACCCAAATTAGAAGTCATAAAAATAACTACATTACTAAAATCTATTTGTTCACCATAGGAATTAGTCATACAGCCAGTATCCAAAACTTGTAAGAAAAGTCGTAACACATCCGGATGTGCTTTTTCTATCTCATCAATTAAGAAAACTGAATACGGATTATCTTTAACTTTTTCTAATATACAATTATTATCATTATATCCAACATAGCCAGCTGGTGCCCCTATTATCTTACTAATAGAATGACCTTCTTTATATTCACTCATATCAAGTCTAATAAAAGCAGTCTTCGAATATAACAATCTAGCATACTCTTTTACCAATAATGTCTTCCCTACGCCAGTTTTACCAACTAATAATAGTGATACAGGTACATTTTTATTAATTTTACGGGAAAGTGTAATTTCTAATACCTCATCAATTGCCTTTTTCTGTCCAAACACAGTTTTATTTAAACTTAACATGAGACTATTTTTATTATATTTAAATATCTTCTTAACAGGTATTTTAGTCTTCTCATAAATAACATCATATAAAGTATCTTTATTAATACTTTTTACACTTTTACACTTAGTACTTCTCATAAAGTTTTTATTAATCAAAGTCTCTAACTCTTCTTGTTGTTCTTTTAATTGTCTAGCTAATTTATAATCATGATCAATAATAGCCTTATTCTTTTTATTTCTAACTTCATTCATTGAAATAGTTAGTAATCTATTTTTCTTTTCATAAGTATTATCAATTATAGCCGTCTTACTACAAGCTTCATCTAATATATCAATAGCCTTATCTGGAAATCTACCTGTTGTAATATATCTATCAGAAAGTTCAACTATTAATTTAATAATCTCATCACTAATTTTTACACCATGATAATTTTCATAAATATCTCTAAGTTGAAATAAAATCTTTTCTGTTTCAGAAGCCGTAGGCTCTTCTACATATATTTTCTGAAATCTTCTATCTAATGCTTTATCTTTCTCTAAATACTTTTTATATTCTGCAATTGTTGTTGCTCCAATAATTTTAATTTTTCCACGAGCTAAGTATGGTTTTAAGATATTAGAAGCATCAATTGCCCCTTCTGCACCACCAGCACCTACTAAAGTATGTATTTCATCAATAAATAAAATTATGTTTTTCTCATTTTCCAATTCACTAATTATTTTATTGATTCTTTCTTCAAATTCTCCCCGATATTTAGTTCCAGATATCAAACTAGCCATAGAAATACTAAATATTCTACTATTCTCCAAGTTTTTAGGAACACTTCCAACTACAATTCTTCTAACTAATTCTTCTACTATTGCAGTCTTACCAACTCCAGCATCACCTAATAATAATGGATTATTCTTTGTACGTCTTAATAATATTTCTATCATTCTATTAACTTTAACATCTCTACCAACAACCGGATCAAATCCCTCTTCTTCACATTTTTTATTTAAATCAATTGCATACTCTTCTAATAATAGATTTCTTCCTTTTTTACCAGAATGATATATCATTCTATTAGAAAACTTTTCATACAACAAATCAATATCAATATTCATTCCCAATAATATTCTATTCGCAACACCATCACCTTCTTCTAATAAAGAAATAAATAATTTATCCACAGTAACTGTGGAATCATCATCCTTACAGTCTAAAATAGCATTCTCAATAATACGTTTCAATAATGGCGTATATAAAAACCAGTCATTACTTGTCTTACCTATTCCTATAATTTTAATTATTTCATCCTTATATTTCTTATAAGTAATTTTATATTCACTCAAAACTTGAGTAATAGCTAAATCGGTGTTATGTAAAATAGCTAGCAATAAATGTTCACTACCAACATAGGGATGTTTCAAATCCATCATTTCTTTTTTTGCCATTAATAGTACTTTTTGTGAATCTTCATCAAATTTTGAAAACATGTAAATCATCTCCTTAAGATAATTTTATTTCTAGTATGGCCAGAAATGCAATAAATTACGTCCACAAAAAAAAGACAAAAATAGCAAAAAAAGAGGTTCATCAGAACCTCTTTGGTATCAGTAAGTACTATACTAATAGTACAATAATAAATACTATTAATAATACTGCTAATAATTCTAATAAGAATTTCCAAATAGCTTTAATCCAAGAAGTATAAGGAATATCTAAATACTCTAATACTATCATTAAAATGAAACTAGTAGGAGCAAAGATAACTCCAAATCCATACATAGCTTGGAAAATAATACCTATTGTAGAATAACTAGCTGAATCAGTTACAACACTAGTTAAATATAATAGTACACTTTGGAATGCATATGAAGGATCAACATTAAATATACCAGCTAAAAGTGCTGTTAATGATGATAATAATGCACCAAAGACATTGAATTTATCAATTCCAGAAAGTAATGCTTTATAAATTACTAATTGGAATGGGTGATAAGTAACAATTACTAAACAAGAATAAATTAAAATTATAATTAATCCTAATGGTAATGCTCTCTTAATTCCCCTCATAAATCCATTTAAGATGTCATTAAATTTAACTCTGTAAACGATTGCTAAGAATAGTATTAATAATGCCATTGGTAATAATAGATCTATTATAGTCCAGAAACCAAATGCATTAATAGTACCAAAAAGCTTAGAGAATATAGCAAAGCCACCTATCTCAAAAGATAAAACATTGCTTGTTACATCAGAGAATAAATTAACTCCAAATCCATTTGACCAAGGAATGAATGCTAACACAACTAATACGAATAATAATGCAAAAGCTGTTACTAATGGCCAAGTAGTATGATATGTATCATCAGGATCTAAAACATACTTACTTATATCAAAAACACTATTAACATGTTCAGCAGAACTATCTGCATATTTACTCATATCAGAAGAACTATTAACAGACTCCTTAACAACAATAACTTCTTCATCTTTTAAAGCTGCTTTAATATTTTTCTTTGAAGAAGATTTTGTATTCTTTTTACCAGTAGATTTAGAAGCATTAGCCTTAGTAGTTTTAGTAGTTTTAGCCTTACTATCTTTAGTAGACTTAGTTGTAGTCTTCTTTGTCTTTTTTACCTCAACTTCTTTAACTTCAGCTTTTACTTCTTTTACTGAAGATTTCTTACTATCCTTCTTAATTACTTTAGTAACAGTATTAGTCTTCTTAATATATAATAATAAATTCAAAACTAATAGTGCTAAACCTAATAATAAAATTACTAATTTAGCTATTACTTCAGAAGTAATATCAAGTGATAATACAGTCATGATAATATTAGTATTACCATAAGCATAAGTAGATCCTATTAAACCAACAGCTGTAGAACCAACTAATATCATAGCTGCAACAATTTTATCATATCCTAATAATAAAATTACTGAAACTAACATAGGGAAAAATACAAGTAATGGAATTTGCATTCCTCCTAATGAAACTAAAGCTGCAATTAGTAGCATGATAACTACAAAGAATCTTACTTCATGTCCTTGTACACGTCCTACAAAATTATCTAGGAATGTACGATAAGCAGGTATCTTATTTAGTATTCCGTAGAAGCCACCAATAGCTAAAACGAAAAATGCAATATAGCCAAAATAAGAAAGTGCTGTAACTGGATAATTGAATAAATCAAATAATCCCATTTGAACTCGTCCTTGATCTATATACTGTTCTGAATAATAAGCAGCTGGTAATATCCAAGACATTAGCATAAGTGCTAACACAGTAAGAAGAACTATTTTAAGCACACTACTTTTATCGCGTAAAGCAATAATAATTAAAACAAACTCTGCAATCCATAAAGCAGTTTTAATTAAAGTACAAACATCATTATCTGGTAAGAAAAATGATATAAGCATTAAAACAGTTACTATACAAAGAACAAGCTTTGAAATATTGTGTTTTTTCATAATTAACCTCCCACTATAATTATACTTACATAAATTTGATTTTACAAGTATTTACACTGTTTTTTGCCAAAAAAAAGCAATTTTGATTGACTTTTAAATATTAATTTAATATCTAGCCATATCAAAAATTGCTTAAATTATTTTTGTTTCATTGTTGGGAATAATAATACATCACGAATAGAATCTTGTTCTAAGAAGAACATACAAAGTCTATCTATTCCATAACCAATTCCACCAGCTGGAGGCATACCATATTCTAATGCCTCTACAAAGTCCATATCAATATCATTTGCTTCTTCATTACCAAGGTCTCTTTCCTTAAGTTGCTCTTCAAATCTTTCTAACTGATCAATCGGATCATTTAACTCTGTATATGCATTAGCAAACTCTTTACCAGCAATAAATAATTCAAATCTATCAACAAATCTAGGATCATCCGGATTTTTCTTTGTCAATGGACTAATTTCAATTGGATGACCATATAAGAATGTTGGTTGAATTAAAGTTTCTTCCACATACTTTTCAAAGAATAAATTAACAATATGACCAAAACTTTTTTGATGTTCTTCTACTGGTATATTATGTTCCTCAGCTAATTTTAAAGCATCTTCTAAACTCATATCTTTTTTAAAGTCGATACCAGTTTTCTCTTTAATAGCATCAACCATACTAACTCTCTTCCATGGTCCAGATAAATCTATATCATGATCATACCAAGTAAATGTAGTACGCCCAAATACTTCTTTACCAATTGTTTGGAACATTGCCTCAGTCATATCCATCATACCTTGTAAATCACTATATGCTAAATATGCTTCCATTAAAGTAAATTCTGGATTATGTTTAGGATCCATTCCTTCATTTCTGAAAACTCTTCCTATTTCATAAACTGCTTCCATTCCACCGACAAGTAATCTCTTTAATGGTAACTCTAAAGCAATTCTTAAATACATATCCAAATCTTGTGCATTATGATGTGTAACAAAAGGTCTAGCACTAGCACCTGTTAATAATGTAGATAAAATAGGTGTTTCAACTTCTGTAAATCCTCTATTATCCATAAAGTTTTGAATACATCTAATAATCTTAGGTCTAGTAAAAGCCACTTTCTTAGATTCTTCATTCATAATCAAGTCAACATAACGTCTTCTATATCTTTCCTCAATATCAGTAAGACCATGAAACTTCTCAGGTAATGGTTTTAAAGCCTTAACTAAATGTACATACTTACTAGCTCTAACACTAAGTTCACCAGTATCAGTTCTAAACACAGTACCTTCAATACCTATAATATCACCAATATCTGACCTCTTAAATAAGTCATAGTTTTCTTCACCAACTGCATCTTCTCTAATATATATTTGTAATTTTCCATACTTATCTTGTATATGGAAAAATCCAGCTCTACCTTTACGACGTTTAGTCATAATTCTACCCGCAACAATAACAATCTTTTCATTGCCTTCTAAGTCTTCCTTAGAACACATTTGATACATTTCATTTATTTCTTTAGAATTAGTATTAGTATCAAATCTATGACCAAATGGATCAATACCTTTTTCTCTGATCTCTTCAGCCTTAGCTCTTCTAACTAATTCTTGTTCAGTAAATTCTCTCATAATATCCTCCTTTTTTAAGCTTTAACAACAGTAGTATGAGCAATTCTATCATGTAATCCCATACCTGATTTACTCCACATAGCCATAAAGCCACAAATTAATAATAAAGTATACTTGATAATTCCACAAATTGCAACACCATAGAAATAAGTTGTCTCATTTCCAAAAATAACAATTGCAAAAGAAATCATATCTATTAAAATTGAATTAACAATTAAAGATCTAAAAATAAAACTATTCATAGTTATTTCTTTATCTGTAGAACTAACAACTTTTATCTTCATTAATTTTTTACCGATTGTCTGCCCATTATTATAATACTGATAAACAATAAAATATAAAACAGACAAAAACAAAGTCACTAGTGATATAACACCTTGTTTTTGAGAAAGTTGATAACTTATACCTTTAACTTCATCTACATAAGTATTCATATCAATTTCTCCGGTAGTATATTTTTCTATTACCTCACTGCTATTCTTATTTAATTTATCAATAGACTTAGCATCTAAAAATGGATAAGAAATTAATGACGCTATACTAGATAAAATAAAAATATCAAGTAAAAACGCAATAAATCTTTGTACAAATAACGCTTTCTCACCTTTAGCTTTCATATAATAACGCCTCCTTAAACTCATTAAGTATCTTGATTATATCACAAACTTTAGTAGTTTTATAGACCTTATTTTTAACATCACTAGCTCCAGGAACGCCTTTTAAATACCAAGAAATATGATTTCTTATCTCTAAACAAGCTAATTTCTCATTTTTAAAATCAGTTAAATATTCTAAATGTTTAAGTGCCATATCTACTTTTTCAATATCAGTTACACCAGTTATTTCTCTACCTTCTAAATAAGCAATACTATCTCTAATTAACCAAGGATTACCAAGTAAACCTCTACCTATCATAACAGCATCACAACCAGTTTCATCTAACATTCTTTTAGCATCTTCTGGCTTTTTAATATCACCATTACCAATAACAGGAATAGAAACACTGTTTTTTACTTCCTTTATAATATTCCAGTCTGCTTTACCAGAATAACCTTGACTACGAGTTCTAGCATGAATACAAATAGCTTTAGCTCCAGCCTTTTCAATTACTTGAGACACTAAAGGTGCATTAATACTATTACTATCCCATCCAGATCTAATCTTAACAGTAACAGGTACTGAAACACTAGCAACTACCTTGCTAACTATTTCATATATTTTATCAGGATCTCTTAATAAAGATGAACCAGCTCCAGATTTAACCGCAACTTTAGGAACAGGACATCCCATATTAATATCAATAAAAACATTATCATATAAATCGGTTATTATTTTAGCTGCCTTAGCCATTGTCTCAGGATTAGAACCAAATATTTGAACTGCAACAGGTATTTTTAAAGTATCAATACCCTTTAACATATCAAATGTTTTTTTATTATCTCTAACAATAGCCTCTGAACTAATTAATTCTGTAACAGCATATCCAACACCAAACTCTTCTAATATCTTCATATAAGAAGGATTAGATATTCCAGCCATTGGAGCCATCGCAATTTTATTTTTAATAAATATATCACCTATATACCAACCTTGCATATATATCCCATACCTTTACTTTTTCTTTAATAAATCTCTAATTTCCTCTAATAATAAAACTTCATCACTCTTCTTAGGAGCTTCTTCAGCCTCTTCTTCTTTCTTCTTTTTAAAACTTTCAAATAATTTAACTATCATAAATATACAGAAAGCAACAATTAAAAAGTCAACTATAGTTTGAATAAAAGAACCATATTTAATAGTTGCATCTCCCACTTTGATACTTAAATCAGAAAAATCAAGTCCACCTAAGAAAACACCAATAATAGGCATTAATACATCATTTACTAAACTAGTAACAATTTTACCAAAGGCACCACCAATGATAACACCAACAGCCATATCGACAACGTTACCACGTGAAATAAATGATTTGAATTCAGAGGCTCCCTTACTAATTTTCTTAATATTTTTACTTGCTAAGTCTTTTTTCATAAAATATACCTCCAACAAACATAATGATATTATAATATGTATTTAAATAATTTCAAGAAAAAAGAGTTAAATTTAAACATCTAACTCTTTTAATAATTCTGCTTTAGTCATTTTTGAATAGTTTTTAATACCCTTTTCCTTAGCAATTTCTCTAAGTTTAGTAATTGACATAGATTCATAACTAGTTTCTTCATTTTCTTCAGGCATCTTTCCATTTTCAACTAAGTAATCAATTTGTTCCTTAGTTAATGTTTCATACTCTAATAATGCATCGGCTATTAATTTTAATAAGTCTTTGTTTTCTTTAATGATAGTAGTAGCTTTGTCATGACAACTATTAATGATTTTTCTCATTTCCATATCAATTTCGTTTGCCACTTCATTAGAGAAATGTTGCATTTTATTATAATCTCTTCCTAAGAAAACACTACCTTCTTGTTGTTCAAACTGTAATGGTCCTAAATCACTCATACCATATTCAGTAACCATTGCACGAGCAATTTTAGTAGCCTTTTCAAAGTCATTATGAGCACCAGTAGTAATTTCCCCAAAAACAACTTCTTCAGCTGTACGTCCACCTAATAAACCAGTTATTTCTTCTAATAAATCAGTTTTTGTTGAACATAATTTCTCAACAGATGGAACCATCATATTATATCCACCAGCTGAACCTCTAGGAATAATAGTAACTTTTTGAACATCATTAGCATTATCAAGTTTTAAACCTATAACAGCATGTCCAGCTTCATGATAAGCAACAAGCTTACGATCTTCTTCACTATATTTATGTGAAGTCTTAGCAGGACCCATTAGTACTCTATCAGTAGCTTCATCTATCTCACTCATTGTAATCTTTGATTTATTACGTCTAACAGCAAGTAAAGCAGCTTCATTTAATAAGTTTTCCAAATCAGCTCCAGAAAAACCAGGAGTTCTCTTAGCTAAATTTTCTAATGTAAGTCCATCAGCTAATTTCTTATTCTTAGCATGTACCGCTAAAATTTCTTCTCTTTCTCTAACATCAGGTAAATTAACAGTAACTTGTCTATCAAATCTACCCGGTCTTAAAAGTGCAGGGTCTAAAACATCAGGTCTATTAGTAGCTGCCATAATTATAATACCTTCATTAGCACCAAAACCATCCATTTCAGTAAGTAATTGGTTTAATGTTTGTTCTCTTTCATCATGTCCACCACCAAGTCCTGTACCTCTTTGACGACCAACAGCATCTATTTCATCAATAAATATTAAACATGGAGCATTACGTTTTGCTTGTTGGAACATATCACGAACACGACTGGCTCCAACACCAACGAATAATTCAACAAAGTCAGATCCAGAAATGAAGTAGAAAGGAACATTAGCCTCTCCTGCAACAGCTTTAGCAAGTAATGTTTTACCAGTTCCTGGAGGACCAAATAATAATATACCCTTAGGAATTCTAGCTCCTAAACTTTGAAATTTCTTTGGATTCTTTAAGAAATCAATTATTTCTTTAACTTCTTCTTTTTCTTCTTTTAAACCAGCTACATCTTTAAAAGTAACTTTATTATTATCACTACTTAAACGAGCTTTACTCTTACCAAAATCTAATGAACTCTTATTTCCTGCTAATTGTCTATTTAAGAACCAAAAAGCAATACCTACTAATAATAATATTGGTAACACATTAACAACAATTAAAAGTAGTGATGAAGAATCAGGATCTGGTTCAACATTTAATTCAATATTTTGGTTATCACTAGCTTCAACTATCTTTTTCATTACCTCTTCACTTAAAGGTAATCTAGCAAAGAAAGTCTCATTATCAGCATAATCTTTTAACTTTCCTCTAGCTTCATATGTATAACCATTAGTTCTAGCAACTAACTCTAACTTAGTTATTTCCTTATTATCTAATTTTTCAATAAACTCATTATACGTTAATACATCTACTTTTTTATTAGCAATATTCATGAAAAAGAACATTCCAAGTACAACTAATGCAAAAAGTAAATATGGTAATAAGCTTCTTTTTACAGTTTTCTTATCAATATTCACAATATTCCTCCTTAACTATATTTTAATATTATATCATAACTATCTACTTTTTTCTTATCAAATTTAGATTTTTTAACACCAGGTATCCATACTACTTTACCTTTTGAATCAACAACTATTGGCCATGAATCTCTTTCTGCTAAATTAATCTTACTATCAATGAATATATCTTTAATTTTTTTAGTACCATCCATACCTTTAACAGCCATTTTATCACCAAGTCTTCTAGTCCTAACAATTAATGGTAAAGTAATTTCTGAACTATCAAGTCTACAAATACTATTACTATTATCAGAAGTATCTAAAACTCTTTCAATAACATGTCCATTAGGTAATGTTGCATATTCATCAAATTCAATTTCATAGTTAGTTATTTCAAAAACGTCACGCTTTAATTCTAACATATTATAACACTTATTAGCAATAACATCATTTGGTAAATTAACGAAACTATTAGCTCTCTTACTATATATTAAATCTAATAATAAATCTATATGTTTATCTCCAACAAGTATCAAATCATCTTGATAAAATTCACTAAGTAAATAATATAGAATTTCTCTTTGAATATAAGGATCTTCTAATATAAATTTATCAATAACTAATACATCTGCTAATAAAACTCTTCTCAAAGCCTTATCTCTTTCTTTATTAATAAAATTACAAGCAGCAGACAAATTATCACTAAAACGTAAGAACTTTAAATGTACATTTTCTTCTTCACTTTTCAAAAATGGTAATAAATATTTTCTATATCTATTTCTAGTATATTTATCTGAAGAATTAGACTTATCAATAAAGTATTTAACATTATTTATCTCATCATACTCTTCTAATTCTTTCTTTGTATAATAAATTAAAGGTCTAACTATTTTATAATCAGTCATATCAACTATCATCTTAAAACCAGAATATCCTTTTAAATTAGATCCTCTAACAATTCTCATCATTATAGTTTCAACCAAGTCATCACCATGATGTGCTGTCATTAAATAATTAGCTCCATATTTATAAACTACATTTTCAAAAAAATTATATCTAATATTACGAGCTTCATTTTCGAAATTATCATCACCGTATTTTTCAATAGTCATAGTCTCAAATAATATTGAATTCTTAGCACAATAATCTTTTATATACAACGCCTCATCAATACTTTCTACTCTAACATTATGATTAACATGTGCAACAATTAATGAAAGACTATATTTTTCTCGTATTTTTAATAGCATATCAACTAAAGCCATTGAATCAGGTCCAGCAGAACATCCAATAACTATAACATCACCAGTATTAAATTTAAAATTATCCTCAATACTAATCATAATTCCTCCATAACAAACAATGATATTATATCACAATTACAAATGAAAAAAGAATTTATTTTTCTGGTATTTTGATAATAAATTCCCCATCTTTTGAATATAAATATTTTTCTCTAGCATATCTAGCAATATAATCAGGATCTTGTAATTTATTAACATCTACTCGTAACTCTTCTTCCTTCTCTTTTAGACTTGCTAGTTTTTCATCTAATTCATTTTTTTCACGATATTTATCATATATTTCAACCCAGTAGTGTCCAATTGTAAAAGTAGTTACGATAATAATGGCTAAAGATCCTAGTCCAAAAACAACAAGTCTTCTTTTAGTCTTTTTAACTGTACTAGAAGATTTTCTTTTTGCCATATTTGCGTCACCCACCTTATCACCATATATTATAAGCCCAATACAATGAAAGATTCAATAAACAAAAGAAAAAAAGGACTTACTTTACAGTCACTTTTTACGTAAAAATCTAAAAAAAGAATAACTTAAAAGAAATCCTAAAATTAAAAGTAATAAAAAATAAATATGTAAAATACCATTATTAATTAATTTAATACCTAAAAAATATATTAAAGAAAAATCAAATAAAAATAAAAAGTTCCCCAGTATCTTAATCTTCTTATTTTTATTGAATAATAATCCATAATTTAAATTAGTAAAAACACTAAGAATAATTCCAAACAAAAATGAAAATACAAAACTATATATTTGTAGTTTTAAATTCACTACTTAAATAACCTATTAAAAATACTTTCTTCTTTATTCTTCTTAGTATTTTCTTCTACATAATTAATACCAGAAACATTTCCTTTTATTGAAACATTTCCCTGCAAAGTATCAAGTTTAACTAACTCTAATTCACTACCCTTAATAACCATAAAACCCATAATTGTTTCTAATAGAAATTGTTCACTATCAAAATTCTCTATTTTTTTAACACCTGTAATTATCAAACTCTTTCTCTCAAACAAATTAATACCATGATTATAACTGTTAATATTATTTTCTTGTTTATCCATACAATTCCTCCTAACAAAGTATATGACAAAAAGAAAATATTAGAACAAAAAAAGATGCCTTAAGCATCTTCCTCTTCTGAAACGTCTTCAGCATTTTTATAAGCTTCTAAAATAGCTTCTTCAAACATAGCACGAACTTCTGGATTTATAGGATGAGCTATATCACGATAACCACCAGTAGCAGTCTTTCGGCTAGGCATTGCTATAAATAGTCCGTTGTCTCCTTCAATTATACGAAT
>CAVKJF010000018.1:0-16072 GCA_963656615.1 bacterium
CCATAATATTTACTTCTTTTCTATTATCAAATAAAGCATTAGAAAAAGCTTGTTGAACTATTGTTAAAGAAACATCTGGATATCTAGAACCTATTTCATATATACGTTTATATTCACTTGTAATATCTGTAATAAACTCCATTATTTTTCTTTGTACATATGAAGAATACATAAGTTTAGCACCAGTTCTTTTCTCTATCTTTGGCAAAGTTCCAATTAATATTTCCACATTTTCATCTCTTGTAGGTTCAGCTACATCTATTTTTTGAAAACGTCTAACAAATGCTTTATCACGTAAAATATATCTTTCATATTCTTCTGTAGTAGTTGCACCAATGACTTTTATATCACCACGATCTAATGCTGGCTTAAACATATTAGCAAAGTCTAAAGATTCACCCTTACCAATTAAAGTATGTATCTCATCAATAAAAAGTATCAAATTAGTTTTACTTTTAATTTCATCAATTAAAGTTTGGACCTTTGCCTCACCTGTAACAGGATCAACTCCAAGTAAAGCTGATGTATTTACTTTAATTACTTGATAATTTGCTAAACCATCTGGTACTAAATTATTTTGTATACAATATGCAAGTCCTTCAACAATAGCAGTTTTACCAACACCAGGTTTACCAACTAAAACAGCTGATTTATCAGGAGTAAGTAAAATAAGAATCAATTCCTTTATTTGTTGATCACGTCCAATAGCTGGATTTGTAATATATTTTTTATTTAAAAAATTCTCACCATAGGTATCTAATATACTTAATCTTTTTTTCTTTATATCAAATTCTTCATTCATAAACATTTCTCCCAACAAATTAATTATAACACAAAATCACTTACTTTACATCCATAGGATTAACATGTATAACAGTTAAATATATTTCTGGAAACTTCTTATCAATTTCTTTCTCCAAATTATTCGCAATTTCATGACTATCAAAAGTAGATAAATTTCCATCAACAAAAATTGTAAAAGAAATTTGATACATATAACCAACGGGTGTTGAATTAAAATGATTAATCTTTTTTATCTCTTTATGTGCTGAAATTACTTTATACACTTTTTCTTTTGTTTCATCATCAATAGATTTATCCATTAAAACATCATAGCTTTCTATAAATATTTTATAAGCTACAATAAATATCCAAATAGAAATAAATATACCCGCAACGCTATCAACAAAATATATTCCATAATAACCAAGTACACAAGCAATTAAGTTTAAACTAGTAAGAATACAATCATTTCTATGATCATTTCTATTAGCTTTTAATAATAAACTTTTATTCTTTTTATATAATCTATTAGTATATAGAAAAAGACCAAGCTTTATTATAATTGTCATAATACAAACAACTATTAACCAAGGTGTAAAGGTAGCTTTCTCTAAAGTAAACAAATTAACAATTGAATCTTTAAATACTTTAAATACCATTATTATCATAATAATACTAATTAACATTGAATAAATATATTCTGCTTTACCATGTCCCAAATTATGATCATCGTCTTTTGGTTTAGAAGCTATTCTTTGTCCAAAAAAAGTCATTATTGATGACAAAATATCTGAAGCACTATTAAAAGCATCAGCAATCATTGCTTGACTACCAGAAATAAACCCAACTACTCCTTTTATTAATAGTAAAAATAAATTCCCAAAAACACCAAGTAAACTCGCCTTTTTAATTTCTTTAAATTTCATATATCTCTACCTAACTTTATATATTTTTTCTACTCTACTCTAATACTTTTCTCATCAATTATATTAAAGTCACCAGGATAAACAATAGTCTTTTCATTATATAAATCACTTTGTTTTATATCAAGAACTCTCTCTATTGTAGGAGAAGTATTAATTGTTACAATTTTAGAATTAACTTTCTTAATAAACATCGATGCATTATTCATATCTTTAGTAAATATAGCGGCGCCATATGATGATTTACTCATATTTATCTGACCTATTGCCTCTTCACAATCACTAACATATATTGCCATATCAGCTTCTATTCCAACATGTTCTTTTACATATAAAGTAAAATTAATTCCTAAAGATATAATCTCATTAATAAATGAAACATTATCACTATCTTCTACATAAATATTATAATTAGTATAATCAAGTAATAAAACTGGATAATGACTATTAATTAAAACTTCTTTTTGTCTTTCCTCTTCACAACAACTAATAACTAAAGAAAAACTATTAGTACAATTAAGTATTTCTAAAGAAGAAGAAACATATTGTTGTATCTGTAATGGATTAAAATTAGATTTTTCTAAAACACTTTGTATAAAAGTAATAAATAAAGTATTAAGAGCAAAATTATAAGAAGGATAATTAAAAATAACTGAATTGTTAGCTAAAATATTTCTAATAATTAATTCAAGTAAAACATAAAAATCCCCATCAAAAACAACTAATATATTTCCTTTATTATATATTTGTCTACCATAAATTATACCTCTATTTTTATCATGTTTAGACAAAGTAACGGTACCATATACCAAGTCTTCTAAAAGAACTCTTTCAAATATATTATCTATTACTTTAAAATCTATTTTTTTACCAGTATTATTTTTAATATCAATATCATTAGTTGTAAGTATTAAATCTTTATTCTCATCTATTGTCTTTTTAAAAGCTAAAACAATATCTTTATAATTAACATCATTCTTATAACTAATACTATTCAAACTATTTTTAACTATTGTTACATAATTATCTTGTTGCATTTTTTATTTCACCTTCTTTACTCTTATCAATTGATTTACTAATCATTTGTTCTTGTTTATCATTCATAGAAGAATCAAAGGTAATATTTCCATATTCTGAGGAAAGTTGTTTAAAAGCATTACTTATTTGTTCAGAAACTTTATCTTCTACATTAACAGAGTCATTTAAGAAACTTACATTTGTATTAAAGAATAAATCATGTACTTTTACTCCATCACTATCAACATCATAAATAATAGCGAAGTTAGGATTCATTACAACTTTAACTGTATTTCTTGCTCTATAATAAAATGTCAATGTATCACACGGATGGTCTTTAGATAAAATATCCTCAGTAGCGTCCATTTCTCCTTTAGTTTCTCTTTCTAAATCACAAAGAGTTAAAACTAAAGATTTATTATTTATAAAATCATTATCTGTATACTCTTCATATGAATCATTATAGTTAAGAAGATCACTAGCAGAAGATATATTTTCCTCTCTACCAGTATCCCTTAAAATAAATTGTTCCTGAGCATCAGTATAAGGTTTATAAGAAAATACTTCTGGTATTTTATCAAGTACTGGAGGTCTTCTTGGTGTTGAATCTTTTAAAGCATTACGTTTAACAGCAGCCTCACTTTCATTGAAACCTTTACCAACAGTAACTTTAGAAGCTCTTAACTTATATTGTTCACTATCAATTTTTCCTTCTTCATACAATTTATCAAAAGTCTCATTATCAGTTTTAATCAATTCAGCTGCTGCTTCTTTATAAACATCTAAAACCTTGTCCGTAAAGTTAGAAACACTTCCAGCTTTTTTAACTGCCAAACTAGCAAAATGTGAAGTTTTTGGAAATTCAATATCATCAAAACAGATTAAATCTTTATCTCTCCATACCCAACTTTGTGCCACTAAATTATTCTCATCATCTCTAACAACCATGACTCTACCATTATCATTAGTAACACTATGAACCATACACCAAGCACCAGCCTCACCAATGTCTTGACAACATCCAGTATGATATCCAACTGTTAAAGCTAAAGGATCATCAAGCTTCAACATCTCATATGTAAAATCATTTTTACTTCCAACAACTCTCGGTATACTACTATGACTTCTCAACTTACCATAGTTATATATATATTGATAATGTTCAAAATACTCTTCTGGATAACCTGTAATTGTTACAGTTTGAGCAAGACCTATATTACCAGTATCAACATTAGTATAATTTCCTATTCCTAAAGATGAAAATATACTCTCTAAATTATAACGACCTGACAAATAAGTGTTTCTATAAGTATCAAATCTCTTTTGTAAAATAGGTAATCTCTTATAATAATCAGGATTATTAACAATATCATTCAAATTATCTAATAAAAAATCTCTAAAATAAGGATCATACTTCATTTCAAGTCTACCAAAAGCAAAATGAGCAGCTGAAGCAGTTACAACTTTATCAAATTTAACATTTTCCATAAATGTCCTAATAGCCTCAACTGTTTCAGGGTACTTACCAGCATTTATTTTTAATCTTGCTAAATCACTATCAGAATAAATTTGTTTAAATATAGATGTTTCTTTATCAACTACTAAACCTTCCTTTTCCATAGCACTTAAAATATTATAATATTCATAAAATCCAATAGGCGCCGTAACGTCATCTGAAATAACTCGGTCAGACTCTTTAAGTATATCATTAACCATTCTATTTAAATTAAACTTATCATTTAAATTCAAAGTATTAGGTATACCAGATATAACACTATTAATCTTATTCATAGCCTTTCTATCGCCATCAAATACACCAAATACATAAGATAATCTTAACAAAGCTTCTAAAGATTCATTCGTAAAAGAATATCTTGGATTTTTAGCCAAAACAGCCCAATCTTTTTTATATTCAAAAAATTTATCGGCCTCATTAAAATCAAAATTCAACATTACAACAGAACTAGGTATAAAAGTTCTACCAGTTTTTAAATACCAGTCATACATTAAATCAGTTTTTTCTCTAATAAACATATCATCAATTGTATAAGCTTTATGTACTAAAAGTTTATTAGCCTTATCGCCAAACAACTTATAAAATTTATCTATTGAATCACTATAATATGCCATATTATAAGAAAGAACTAATCTTAAATCTACATTTTCTAAATATGGTATCCAGGCAGGATTTGAAGCAATAAAATTAAAGTCCAACTGACCAGAATAAAATATATTCTTCAAATCATCAGGCGCATCATTACTCAAAAACATAGATTCATAACCTGGTCCAAGTAAAACCTTATCTTCTTCCCTATAAATAATTTCGCCATCTAAAATTCGTTTTCTAATTTCATTATCCAATGCTTTTCTTATCTCTGGAATATTACCATTTATAATAAGTTCATGTAAATTATAAGGAGGCCCTATTTCCGTAAAACGATTACCATATGTCAAAATTAGTTCCATAATTTTTCTACTTGTACCAAAGTTTTCATAAA
Source organism: bacterium (assembly GCA_963656615.1). Lineage (GTDB taxonomy): Bacteria > Bacillota_I > Bacilli_A > RF39 > UBA660 > CAG-877. The sequence goes on from CAVKJF010000018.1 coordinate 5,222, forward strand.
TAAGACCATAATCAAGAGCAATATCTATATTTTTATCAATTAAATATTCAACATATTCCGGATGTTCTTTAATAGTATCTAAAGTCAACTCTCTTTTATAAAATAAATCTTTTAATTCACTAGGAGCATTATCATCTAAAAACATATCTATATGATTATTTTTAAATTCATTTGGAAGAAAATGATCCCAATTTAATACTATCTTATTTTCTCTTATAAAGTCATATACATTAACATCCATATATGTCTCAAAATCAGGAAAATAATCTAAATTATCATAAAGAACAAATGAGTATTTAGTAGCATTAAAAAATGAAGAATATTTAGCTAAATTCCTAAGTACTTTATCATTTCCAAATTTTGTTGAAAAATTTACTAATGAATCAGCCGGAAAAGAATTTGGAAATAAATAACGTTCAATAAAACAACACGGCAAATATGCATTCTTTAAATATGGTATCCATTCTGGATTATGTCGTAAATTACTTAATGATAAAGACCTAGTATAAAATAAATCTCTAAGTGCTTTTGGCGCATCATCAGGAAGAAATAAATTAGATAATTCTTCTCTTACTGGTCCTTTTAAAAATTCATAAGATAAAACATATTCATTTCTTCTAACAAGCCTTTCACTCAAACGATGAAGAAACTGTTGGTAACTAGGTTCATAAAAAAAAGATAAGTCATCTGAATCATTATATAAATAATCAAAAAATTCTCCTTTTAAACCACCAAACTCTTTATCAAAAGCATTGTTTTCTGAAGCAAATAGTTTAAGATTAGAAAGCCCATAATACCCTATAATACTATTAATTTCATTATTAATAACAACAGTATCATCATCTATTTTATATAAATCATCTAAATCATTAACATCCAAAAATGAAAATCCAAATTTAGAAAAAAGCTCGGAATATTCTTCTTTTGTAGAACAAATATCAAGTCTTGGTAAAGTATACATAATACATTTTCTAAATATTGTATCAATATCATCAACAATTTCTCTTCTTCTATCAGTACTTGGTCCTACAGAAAGAGTTAACTCTCTAAGAAAAAAAGGTACTGGAACTTTTTCATCAATTGTATCAAAAAACTCTTCATATTCTTTTAGTAATCTTACTAAATTATCATATCCAACATCTAAAGATAATGCTCTTAAACCATAATCATAACTAATCAATGTTAAATCAAAGTCACCAAAATCTTTAGAATATTCAAGAACCTCTTTATAACCTAAAGAATTATCAAATATTTTTGGATATTTATTTCTAAAAGCTTCTGAAAAATTGTCTGTATCATGATAATCAAAATCATATGCATTATCTTTTATAAATTTTCTCTGTAACTCAAAATCATCTTCCTCTGCAATTGCACCATTCATAAACTCATTCCTTTACTTACTACTTTTTCCTCTATAATCACTAATGTTAACTACATTACTTTTTTCAATATCATTATGTGAAAAACTACCATTAATTACATTAGTTTCAAATAAAGCCTTACAAAAGTTCAATGCAAACTTCTTTGATTTCTTAACGACTGCATCATCATTATCAAATTCAGTAATATCAGCTGTATCATCATACATAACATCATGTTTTAAAAATACATCTCTAAGTTGTAAAGTGTCTGTTGCGTACTTTACTAAAGCATCACCTGAAACAACTGAATATCTATCATCAATAGCCAAATAAGAAGAAATTACATCTTCAAAAAGCATAGCTCTTTTTCTATTAAGTTTATCCATATAATTATCCCAGTTGTCAAAAACAAAACCCAATTCACCCTTAATACCGTTCAATAATGACATATCATTTTGTAAATATGCAAGTAAATATGTATCTTTCTTTCCAACTATATCTAAAAGAAAATTATTTACACCCTTTTCCATAACATGATTAGGATCAACACAATTTCTATGAATTAATTCTTCAAAATTATCATTCTCATTGTTATAAAATATTTTTCTAAGTAATCTATCAGCAAAAAAATCTGTAATGATTTTACTAGAAGAATATCTATCAATAATTAATAAAAATCCTAAACCGAAATCTTTAAATTCCCCGGTCTTTTCAAATTTTTTTCTCATTCTTTCCATAAGCGCTTCTTCTTTAGAAGCCATCAATACTCGAGAAACAGTAAATCTATTAACCTCATTTTTTTTACTAGAAACTAATATGTCTATTTCCATATGTCTTATTCTATTTAAAAACTCTTCTTCAGTCTCTTCAACTTCTCTTTTACAAAGTTTTAAAGAATCAGAATAATTGCCCGCAACTTCTTTTACAAAATCAAAATCAATATCTGAAAAATAATCAATAACACCAAGTACAAAATCATAATTATTTTTAACATTATCAGAACACAAGCTATACATATTAGGATCTCTAGAAAGTCTTAAAACATTAAGCATAAATATAGGATTATTTTCAAGTGCTTCAACATCATAATTAATATCTTCACCATCAATATAATCTTTAACTAATTTTAAATCAACTATAGCCATATTCATCAAATCCTCTAAGAATTATTATTTTTTCTTTTTAAAACTTTTTTTCTTCTTATCTTTTTTTAAAATTTCAGTATTATCATCTTCTCCGGTTGTTCTCTTAACAACATTCGCAACACTTTCTGCAGAAATTGCTGTTACATTACCAGTAGGAACTGACTCTTCCTTAACTTCTTCTTTAACGTCTTCACTCTTCTTGTTAACTAGCTCACTTACCTCTGGTGGAAGAATATCTCTTGCATTTATATCAATTTCTTCTTTAACTTCTTCTGTTTTTACGTCATCATTACTATTAACTAGCTCACTTACCTCTGGTGGAAGTACATCTTTTGCATCTATATCAATCGTTTCTTTTTCTTCTTTTTTAGTTTCACTATTGCTATTAACTAGCTCACTTACCTCTGGTGGAAGTACATCTTTTGCATCTATATCAATCGTTTCTTTTTCTTCTTTTTTAGTTTCACTATTGCTATTAACTAGCTCACTTACCTCTGGTGGAAGTACATCTTTTGCATCTATATCCTGTTTTTCTTTGATAACTTCTTCACCTCTTTGTCCAACAACTTCTTCTATATCATCAACTTTTTTAGCGTCAATTACTACTTCTTCTCCTCTTTTACCCTCATCTCTTTTTTCTAAAATACCTTTTTCCAATTCTTCATCAGATTTTTCTTCAATAACTTCTTCTAAAGGAATAGGAGCTTCTTTCTCTTCTTCTTTTTCTGGTGGAATCATTGCTAATTTATTTTGAAGTTCAACTTCCAATAGTTGAAGTTTATTTCTTTCTTCATCAAGTTGAGCTAATATCTTTTTCTTATACTTATTTCTGCTAACTAACAGTAAAACTATTATAATTGCTGATATAACAAATAATCCAGATGAAACAATTAACATTAAATAAGTAAGTGAACTAGTAGAAACTTCACCAGTATCACCAGCATTAGTATTATTTACATATAAAATATAATCTTTATAATTACCAGCCTCTGCTGTAACTCTAATAATAATAACTCCATCCTTACCAATATTGTTATTACCAAATATTTTAATTTTAGCATTACTATCTATTGCTGTTGCGTTAATATCTAATTTACTAGTAGTAATATTACCTATTTTATATTCAAATACATCGCTTGAAAAATTTATTTGTTTACCAGAAATACTTAAACTAAAAAGCAAGGCATTTTCTGATATAACATTTTCCAATTTATTAACATTAATTTTATACGTAGTAGTACTACCATCTTCAGCAGTAACAATAATTTCAAAAGTATTAAGGCCAGTTTCTAAAGATAATTTATCAGGTAATTTAACTGTAGCTTTAGTATCATTAGGTACTGCTTGAATTTGAATAGTAGAAACACTACTAGAAACTTCTAAATTATATTCTAAAGTACTAGGAACAAAATCAATTGATCCAGAACTAACTGTAAGAGACTTTAATGATGAGTCATTGCTTTTAACAATAGGTGCAGGTTCAGGCTCCGGTTCAGGCGTTGGTGTTGGAGTTGGATTATCACTAATAACTGATATTGAAACACTCTTATTAGCAACAGAAACTGTTTCTCCAGAATCCCCTGTAAAAGTAATACTAGACATAACAAAATTACCAGTACCAGCACTATTAGCTTTTAAATATACTGTACCAATTTCAAAAACACCAGGTTTCTTATCATTAGATGACAATGAAAGATTAGGCCATTCTGTTTTTACATCCCATATTCTTTCTGCTCTAAATTTATCTATCGAAATACTACCATTTGCTGAAATATTCGCAAAAATCATAGATATTTGTCCATCAGAATTACCAGATACACTACACTTAACAGATTGTCCAGGTTTAACTGATGTCATATTACAACTAATTGAAATATCACCAGATAAGGCCAATAAATTTACTGGTAATAATAATGTAAAAACCGTAACTAAATAAAATATAACCTTCTTCATAAATAGCCTCCTACTCATCCTATCATACCAATTATATCAAATATCAAAAAAAAAGAATAGTTAAAACTATTCTAAAAATTATAAATTTTCTTGATTAACTATATTCCTAACAGTAAAACGTCTATTCAAGTCATATACTATAGCGTTTAAAAGAATTAGTATCAATAATATAGATGTAAAAGCCAAAGCTATTCCAAATGATTTATATAATAAATAACATAATCCAACTAATACAATAAACACAAATATAGAAATACCCATAACTATAAAGTTATTAGAATTTTCTCTTAATGCATTAAGCTCATCATCCCAAACCAACTTTGGATTAATAGAGTCAATTATAATACCCAAACTACAAATAAATAGAATTGCTAAAAAGCTAATAACTAAGAATATGAATGCAGTAGATACCTTCAATCCTATAACTAAATAAAATATTAAACCAAATACATTAACACCAATAAAAGCTATTATAAAACTAACTAATAATTTTACTGAAACCTGACTACTATAATCCATTGGAATATATTTCATAAAATAAAAGTTCTTTCCTTCTCTAGAAAAAGAAGATGACGCAATACTATTAAGTGCTGGTAATAAAATTGAAACACCTATTACAAACATAAATATTATGATTAATGTATTATTATCAGTAGAAGTAACAAGACTTTTTAATTCACTCAATGTAAGATCTGGAAACTTCAACTTACAAATAATATAAACAAATATTGGCCAAATAAAATTAATTAAAATACAGTTCAAGAAATATGAAGGAGTTCTAAATAAAGTACGAACTTCTTTCTTAAAATATGAACTAGGAGGATCTTCAACTTTAATATTTTTTAAAATATTACTACTGCTCTTCTTAGAAGATGTATCTTTAGAACTTAATCCAACAACACCCTTGAAATAACAAACATCAGCCAATCCTAAAAGTACTAATATAAATCCAATATTAACTAAAATATAAAGAAGTAATGAACTAACACTACCTGTAACAAGAGTATCTATAAATAAATTAATATGTGGGAAAATTCCTCTCATAACATGTAAAAATGTTTGATCACCATTAACAAACCCTTCTATATAAAGTTCCAAATCAAAGTTTTGTAATGCTCCTAAAAAATATACAAATAACATTAAAATTACTAATACAAATCCTAGTCCTACTTTTCTAATAGTCTCTTTATTTTTAATAAGCCTTGTAAAACTCATAATTAATAAACTAATAATAGAACAATATATGATAGGTATTATTGGTAAAGTAATCATTCCAAGAATTCCTAATAAAAAGTTTTTAAAAGGAAGTCTAAGAGCAAAGAAGAATCCAACAACACTAAAAAATATAACTAAAAGTTGCACTAAACTCTCTGCATAAAATATTGAAGCTACTTTTGCACCAACAATTTGACGAGCTCGAATTGGCAATGGTAACAAATTTTCAATATCACCAGTAAAGTAAAGTTCATTGAGTACTACGTTAAAAGAAAATATAAAAGTAAATACACAAAGTAAAATACACATAAATTCTAATCCAATAATTTCATAATTATATTCAACTAAAGAATTAGTGACAGTATAAACAAATAAGCCTGAAACTACAACAAATGGTAATATAATAAACAAACTAACAAGCGCTAACAAAATTTTAGTAACGATCATTTGTTTTTTAGTACTTGGCTTAGTCATAGAAAGTGATCTTATAAATACTTTCGCTAAAGACAAGTAATTAGTCATTTTTAATTACCTCCATGAATAATTTTTCCAAGTCTTTCTTATCATATTTATCTTTTAATTCTTTTAATGTACCTACAAAAACAATTTTTCCTTTATCAATAATTACTATTCTATCACATAGTTTTTCTGCAACTTCCAAAACATGTGTAGAGAAAAATACAGCGTTACCCTTATCAGCGTGTTCTCTCATCATTTTCTTAAGTTCAAAAGCTGACGTTGGATCAAGTCCAATCAATGGTTCGTCCAATATCCAAACTGCTGGATCATGTACTAAAGCTGCAACCACCATCATTTTTTGTCTTGTACCATGAGAATATCCTTGCATAGGTTTATCTAAAACATCACTTAGACCAAAACGTTCGCCAAACAACTTAATACGCTTTTTTCTAAGAGTAACAGGGACTTTATAAATATCTGCAATAAAATTAATAAATTCTATTCCCGTAAGTTTCAAAAACATATCTGGATTATCAGCAATATAACCAATGATTTGTTTTGCTTTTAAACTATCTTTAACTATATCATAACCATTAATTTCAATTGTTCCAGTATCTGGAATTAAAATACCAGTCATCATCTTAATAGCCGTAGTCTTACCTGCACCATTAAGTCCAATAAAACCAACTATTTCACCATCATTAATTTTTAAATTTAAATTATCAATAGCCTTAATATTACCATTATAAGTCTTACTAACATTCTTAATTTCTATCATATAAAAGCCTCCTATCCTACGATAATAAATATAACACAAAAAAACTATAAATACAAAAGTATTTACATCATAGCAAATAAAATAATCGAAATATGTAATTTAATAGACAAACAAAAATATCACTAACAATAGTGATATTAATAATATTATTTATTTTCCAAATATTCAATAATTGAATAAGCAGCATCTCTTCCTTTACGACAAGCCCAAGCTACAGTAGACTTTGTTCCTGTTAAATCCCCTGCCGCAAATATCTTTTCATCTGAAGTCTGATCATTATCATTAGTAGATAAATATCCATTTTCTTTTCTTTCTAAACCAAGACTATCTAAAACATCATCATCTGCTTTAGATCCTATAGCCATCATTACATAATCAGCATCAAGTACAAAGTTACTACCACCTACATCAACGTACTTTTCGTCATCATTTAATTTAGTTTTTATACATTCTATTTTTTGAACTTTATCTTCACCTAATATTTTAACAAGTTTTGTTTTATATAAAAATTTAACATCATCAAGAACAGTTTCTTTAATTTCTACCTTTTCAGCCGGCATATCTTCTTTATCTCTTCTATAAAGAATTGTAACTTCTTTTGCACCTAATTTTTTAACAGTACGAGCAACATCCATCGCAACATTTCCACCACCAATAACAAATACCTTTTTATCAGTATAATCTGGATGAATTGCTTTTTCTAATAACTCATTTCCACCATAAACACCAGTCAAATTTTCTCCCAGAATTCCCATCGTTTTAGAAACATTTGCACCAATGCCTAGAAATATTGCGTCATATTTATCTTTAACTTCGTCTAAACTAAAATCTTTTCCTAAAGTCATATTTGTATGAACTTCTATTCCTAAATCTAAAATTTTATCAATTGCTTTTTTAACTAAATCTTTACTAAGTCTAAAAGCTGGTATACCATGATACAAAAGTCCACCTAAATAATCATGTTTTTCATACATCGTAACTTGATAACCTTCTTTAGCTAAAAATGCTGCACAAGTAAGTCCCGCTGGTCCTGATCCAACAACTAAAACTTTTTTATTTTTCTTATCTTTCTTTAAAAATTTCCAATTATTTTCAATTGCTAAATCACCAATGAAACTTTCAATATCGCCTATTCTTACAGCTTCATAAGAAACTCTTTTTACACAAGAACCTTGACATTGTTTTTCATGTGGACATATTTTTCCACAAATAGCTGGCATAACAGTAGTATTAGAAAGTATTTTAAATGCTTCTTCATAATCATCATCCTTAACAGCCTTTATAAAACCAGTTGTATCATTATTTAAAGGACATCCTAATTGACAAGGCTTAGTAACACAAGAAACACAAAAGTCAGCTAATTTTTTAATCTCTAATTCTCTTTTCATTACTTCTCCTCACCTCTTAACAAATATGATTTATCCTTATAAATTGTATGTAAGTACTGATGAGCTAAACTACTACCAACTTCACCATAAAAATCTTTATAAATTTTAATAATATCTGGATTTTTATAACTAACTCTTTTCTTCATTTTTTCATCTTCACTATATAATCCAGCAATTCTTTTTAATTTACTATCTTTCATTTCTAACAAAGTAAGTTTAGGTTGCCCACCACCTGCAATACATCCACCAGTACAATTCATTACTTCTATAAACTGATAATCTAATTTTTCTTCTTTCATTTTATCAATTAAATTTTTAGCGTTCTTCATACCATTTAGTACTGCTACTTTAATTACTTTACCTTCTATTTCAACTTGAGCTTCTTTAACACCAGCCATTCCTCTAACTGAAGAAAAAACTAAGTCTTCATCTTTTAAATCTTCATTTGTAATAAAATGATACGCCGTACGTAATGCAGCTTCAGTAACACCACCGGTATTACCAAAAATAACTCCTGCACTACTGCCAAGTCCTAATGGAGAATCAAATTCACTATCTTCTAAATTTAAAAAATCAATATCATTTTCTTTTATCATTCTAGCAAGTTCTCTAGTAGTTAAAACAAAATCAGTATCCTGCTTAGTAACATTCAACTCTTCTCTTCTTATTTCATATTTCTTAGCTGTACAAGGAGCAATAACTACATTAACTAAGTCAGCTGGATTAATATTTTTCATCTTTGCAAAATAAGTTTTAATAGTTGACCCTTGCATCGCAATTGGACTCTTACAAGTCGATAAATTAGGAATAAGTTCTGGATAAAATATTTCTACATACTTTATCCAAGCTGGACAACAAGAAGTAAACATTGGTAAATTCTTATTTTCTTGTATTCGCTTAACTAGTTCCATTGCTTCTTCCATAATCGTTAAATCAGCACTAAAAGTAATATCAAAAACATATTTAGCACCAAGTTTTTTCAATGCACTAATAATCTTTTTATCAACATTAACGCCAGGTTCAAGTCCAAACTCTTCACCCAAAGCCACTCTAACAGCAGGAGCAAAACTAAATACAACAGTCTTATCCTTATTTTTCAACAACTTCAAAACCTTCATATAGTCTAACTTTTCAGAAATAGCCTCTGTAGGGCAATAATTAGCACACTGTCCACAGTTAATACAAATAGGTTTCTTAGTAATACCCAATTCATACATTCTAGAAACAGTAACATCATTTCTACATACTCTAACACAATAACCACATTTTATACATTTATCCTCATCTTTTATAATCGCCACATTGTCAGGACTTACTTGTAATGTTAAATCATCGCTATTCATAAACTACCACCAAGCTTTCTTCTATATCTTTACTAATTATAACTAATTATCCATTCTTTGAAAATAGAAAATCAACAAATTGTCACTTCAAATATGTTATAATATTTATTGAGGTGATAACGTGTTAACATTATATACTCCAGAATTAAAAGATTATTGGTATGAAAAAAAATTAAATGAAGATCCATCTACTATGAGTTATAATGCCGGGTACGACGTATCTTATCAAGGATATCATTATGATACTGGTACCATAGATTTTCCAGAAGAAAATTGGCAAAAAACACATGATAAAAGAAAAAATGAAAATAGATTTTTTGCCTATTTAAAAGATGAAGAAACGAATGAGTTCATTGGCTATGTAAATTATCAGTTTGACAGTTCTGAAAACTACTACGACTGTGGCATTTTAATAGAAGCCACAAAACGAGGTAACGGCTATTCAAAAGAAGGTTTAAAACTACTTTGTGAGAAAGCAAAAAGCAACGGCATTAAAGAACTATATGACTCTTTTGAAAAGAATCGTTATCATACAGAAGTATTTGAAGACATTGGCTTTAAAGTAGTCAAAGAAACAACTTGGAAAAAATTCGGTAAAAATGTAGAAGGAGTAATTGTAAAAATAGATTTATAATATGAAAAAAGAAATATTAGAATATAAAAATATATTAAGAAAATGCTTTAAAAAAGATACTGCTCATAGTAGTTGCCAAGATAATTATGAAAATTTAGACCCATCGGCTGGTCATTGTGCCGTAACAGCAATCCTAGTCCAAGAAAAGTTTTCTGGAACAATTCATAAAATTAATTTAGGAGATAATACTCATTACTTTAACATTATAGATAATGAAATAGTAGATTTAACAAAAGAACAATTTGAAAAACCTGTAGACTACTCAAACAGTAAAGAAAAGACAAAAGAAGATTTACTTAAAAATGAAGATACAAATAAAAGATATCTTCTTCTAAAAGAAAGAGTAAATTTAGCTTTAATTGATGAAGAAATTTCAAAATGTAATCTTTGTAAAAATTTAGTAGAACACTTTCCAAGCAGTAAAACAATATCCATCGGTAAAACAAAAGACATCATAATTTTAGGAGAAGCACCAGCTAATAATGGTTGGCGTAAATCAGGTATAGCCTGGTATGATCAAAATAAAAAATTACTACCATCAGGAGTAGTAATGCAAAAGCTTTTAGATATTATAA
>CAVKJF010000019.1:0-15978 GCA_963656615.1 bacterium
GATAACTTGCATTTTAGGTAATGAAATGTGCGGACACTTATTATTTCCATTTATAGATATAATCTTTTGAAAAAACTTCTTTTAAAAATCATTTACTTGGTGTATAATTAAGTTACATCTTATAAAGAGTGATGGAGGGACTAGCCCTTTGAAATCACACCAACCTATTAAATTAGGTGGTAAAGCTAGATCTATAAGATAACTTTAGACACGCAAGAAATAAAGTTATCTCTTGGGTGTTTTTTTATGAGATGACAATTTTAGTTTGGAGGATATAAGTATGAAATTGTATAGTAATGAGATTGTATTTAGAGGTCACCCGGATAAAGTTTGTGATCAAATTAGTGATGCTATTCTAGATGAATGTCTAAGACAGGATAAGAATTCTAGATGTGCAGTAGAAGTTATGGGTGGAAAAGGAAAAATATTTATTACTGGTGAAGTTACTACATTAGCAAAAGTTGACACTAAAAAAGTCGTAAAAAGAGTGTTAAGAGATGTTGGCTATAGTGACAAGTATGAGATAGTTGACAATATTGGTAGACAGAGTGAAGACATAGCACTTGGTACTAATGATGCTGTTAAAGGTGCTGGTGATAATGGTATGATGTTTGGTTATGCTTGTAAGGATACGAAGGAACTATTACCTACCGCAATGGTTATTTTGCAAAGACTTAGTAGAGAGTATGATAAGCTTAGACAAAGTGATAAACGTTTTTTAGCAGATGGTAAGGCTCAAATAACTGGTATTTATGATGAGAATGATAAGTTAATTAAGATTAAAACATTTACAGTTTGTTATCAAAATACTGAAGAAAATAGAAATGAAACAGATAAGATTATTGTCGATATATGTAAAAGCATCTGCCAAGATTATGAAATTGACATTGAAGAGTTTTTAATTAATCCAACTGGCAGATTTTATATAGGTGGCTTCGAAGGTGACTCTGGTCTTACCGGAAGAAAAATTGTAGTTGATAGTTATCAGTCTTTTGCTAGTGTTGGTGGTGGAGCTTTTTCTGGTAAAGATCCTACAAAGGTAGATAGATCTGGTGCTTATAAAGCGCGAGAAATTGCTAAAAAGATAGTTAGTTCTAATGATGATGTTACTTGGTGCTTGGTACAATTATCATATGCCATTGGTATTGAAAGACCTTTAGCGATTTACGTAAAGACTAATTTAGGTGACCTGGTAGTTGACGATGATTTATATGAAGAATGTAAACCAGCACGTATTATAAGAGATTTAAATCTTCAAAATATATGTTATGAAGAAAAAGCTCGTTTTGGACACTTTGTTGATTAAAGCTAATTGTCATCTCTTGGAAGCTTTATGTTTAGATTCATGCGTGTTATAATGTTATTAATGAAGGTTGTGATAATTTGAATAACGTTGAGAAATTGCAAAAGTTAATAGATGAATCTGATAACATTGTCTTCTTTGGTGGTGCAGGAGTATCTACTGCTTCTGGTATTAAAGATTTTAGAGGTAAGAATGGTCTTTATAAAGAAAAAGACTACCCTACTGATTTGCCACCTGAATATATGTTAAGTATTGATTTATTTATGAGTGAGCCAAAAATGTTTTATTCCTTCTATAAGGACAAAATGAATTGTTTAGATAAAGAGCCAAATGTAGTACATAAATATTTAGCAAAATTGGAAAAAGAAAATAAACTTAAAGCTATTATTACACAAAATATCGACGGATTACATCAAAAAGCAGGTAGTAAAAATGTGCTAGAGATACATGGAACGGTATATAATAACCATTGTATGAACTGTGGAAAAAGTTATCCCGCGGAATACGTTTTCAATAGTGATGGTGTTCCTAGATGTAGTTGTTCTGGAATAATTAAACCTGATGTTGTTTTATATGGTGAGCAATTACCTAGTAGTTTTATGAGAGCTATAGAATATATTAATAAAGCGGATTTGTTAATTGTTGCTGGGACTTCACTAACTGTTGAACCGGCTGCTAGTTTAGTTAGAATGTTTGATGGAAAACACTTAGTTATTATGAATGGTAGTTTAACAGCTTATGAAAGTAAAGCAGAACTTGCTATACACGATAGATTAGAAGATGTTTTTTCAAAGTTGAAATAAATTTTTATATATATTTTATGAGGTGATAGTATGGAAAGAATATATAATAAATTAGTTAGGGATAATATTCCAAAAATAATTGAAAACAATGGTGAAAAAGCAATTTGTAGAACTTTAAATGATGATGAATACTGGCAATACTTGTTGGAAAAAGATAAAGAAGAATTAGAAGAAGTAAGACTTGCTGATACTGATGATGAAATAAAAAAAGAACTAGCAGATAAGCTAGAACTTATTAGAGCCATGGCCGAAGTCAAAGGATTTAGTTTAGATGATATAATCATTGCCGCTGACAAAAAAGCTACAACTAATGGAGCATTTAGAGAAAGAATTTTTCTTGAAAAAGTCATAGATAATAAATAAGACAAAAAAATTGGATGCCTACTATCATAAGCAACCAATTTTTTATTTGTTCTAATTCATTTTTAAATATTTATCCTAATATTCCTTTAAATATACCGAGAGATAAAATTCCCATGATGATACCTGCTAATATTACTCCAGCCATGACAGCAATTACACTCTTTTTAAAATCCATATCTAGAATTGAAGCTGCTAAAGTACCAGTCCAAGCTCCGGTTCCTGGAAGTGGGATTCCAACAAAGATGAATAATGCCCAGTAAAGCCCTTTTCCCGCTTTCTCTTGAAGTTTTTTTCCACCGGCTTCGCCTTTTTTTAAGCACCAAGTGAAAAACTTACCAATGTATTTTTTGTCTTTCCCAAACTCTAAAACACGGCGTGCAAATAAATATATAATTGGAACAGGTAACATATTACCTATAATGGCAATAATATAAGATGGTAGAATTGGTAAATTATAACCTATTGCATATGGTATAGCTCCACGTAATTCAATTAATGGTACCATTGAAATAAAAAATACTATTAAATATTTTTTTAACATAAAATTCATCACCTTTTATAATTTTATCAAATTATATTATTTTTGGGAACTATTTATGAGACTTTTATAGTATAATTAGTTTTATAGGAGGTATTATGGAAAAAGAAAAATTAACTGCAGCTATGTTAACAGACAGAGGAATATGTCCAACTTGTTATAACAGAGAACACGATAATATTATATATGGAGACAATTCAGATGAAATGTTGTTTGAAAATGAACATTTCGAATGTTTCTTATGTGATAGACCAAGAGCCATTGGTCATACGATTATTCTTTCTAAAACTCATTATAAAGATATGATGGAAATACCTGATGACTTGTGTGAAGAGATGTTTGTATTTGCTAAAAAAGCTATGAACATAATAAAAGAAGTTTATGGAGCTGAAAGCGTTTATTTATGTACAATGTGTGATGGTCCAATGAATCATTTTCATTTACAACTAATACCAAGATACGATTACGAAAAACGTGGTTCAAAGAACTTTGTTAAAGAAAGAAAAGAATACATTAAAGATCAAGGTAAAATAGATCAATTAAGAAGTTCTTTTAAATAATTCTTAAAGAAAAAAGTTTATGAAAATTTATATTCTTGGTCCTGTTGGTTCTGGTAAATCTACATTAGCTAAAAAAATTTCATGTGCACTTGATATAGAATATTATGAACTTGATTCTATTGTATGGAAAAAACAACTACCGGTGATGTTAAAAGAACTAGTGCAGCTAGAGATAAGTTATTTAAAAAAATTATAGAAAGAAAAAATTGGATCATCGAAGATGTTGGTAGAAGCTGTTTTAAAGGAGCTATAGCTCAAGCTGATATTGTTATTTATATAAATCTTAAGAGACCAGTTTTATATTGGCGTATTTTTAAAAGATGGATTCGACAGAAATTCAAAATAGAGCCAGCACCATATAAATGTAACTTTAGAATGCTTATTCAAATGTATAACTGGGCTAATAATGATATTAAAAGCAGAAAACTAGATAAACTTTTAGTATACAAAGATAAACTACTTGTTTTAAATAGTAAGGAAATCAAAAAATTTGAGAATAGTACTTATATTACTGATTTCTTTAGGTCTATGTATTTTTGTTAACAAAAATGTGTTGACAACCATTTATTTTTATGTTAACATGGTGGCAAGTCGAGTGAGTATGCATAAGATTTATCGAGCTGCATAGGGATTAATCCTACACGAACTATGAGTACGGAGTCACTTCTTTTTTAGAAGTGGCTTTTTGTTTTGCTCGGCTATAATTTATTCTTAACTAATGTACTTTTTTAGAGCAATTTGAATATTTTATTTTATAGTTAAGAATTATAGAAAGGAAGGAGATATTTTATGGCAATAATCGAAGTAAAAAACTTGTCAAAGGACTTTAAAGTTAAACTTAAGAGCAAGGGTTTTAAAGGTAGTTTAAAATCTATTATCAAACCTAGTTATAAGACTGTTAAAGCAGTTAAAAACATTAGCTTTGAAGTTGAAAAAGGCGAAGTAATTGCATTTATTGGACCTAACGGTGCTGGTAAAAGTACTACTATTAAAATGTTAACTGGCATTTTATATCCTGATAAAGGTGATATTAAAGTACTTGGTATTGACCCTAGAAAAGAAAGAAAAAAATTAGCCTACAATATAGGAACTGTTTTTGGACAAAAGGAACAATTATGGATGCATTTAACTCCATATGATAATTTTAAATTTTTTGGAGCAATTTATGACATTCCAGAATATGCTGTTGAAAAGAAAATTGAAGAGCTAAAACAAGTATTTGAATTAGAAGAGTTTATCGATACGCCAGTTAGAAATTTAAGTTTGGGGCAAAGGATTCGCTGTGAAATAGTCGCTTCCTTGATACATGAGCCAAGCGTACTTTTTCTAGATGAACCAACTATTGGATTAGATCCTGTTGTTAAAGAAAATATTCGTACACTGATTAAACGAATGAATAAAGAATATAAAACAACTATATTTCTAACTAGTCATGACATTTCCGATATTGAGAAATTATGTAAGCGTGTTATTATCATAAACTCTGGTCAAGTTGTTTTAGATGACTCTATGGAGAATTTAAAATATCATTATTTAAATAATAAAATTGTTGATGTTAAGATGAAAGAGAAAGTTAATTTGGAAGATGAAGATGGGCTTACTATACTGAAAGATAAAGGATACAATTTAAAAATTGAAGTTGATACAAAGAAAAAAAGTATTACTGATGCTTTAAAATTATTAAATCCTGATAATATTATTGATATTAATATTTCTAATACTCCATTAGAAGATATTATTAGTGATATTTATAAAAATGGAGATAAAAAATGAAAAAGTATTTTTTAATATACAAGTTTGAGATAATGAGTAATTTACAATACATATCTAATCTTGTAGCTGGTTTCATTGCATTCTGTATGATGATATTGATATTTTTCAATTTATGGAATTATTTATATGCAGATCCTAGTCAATTAATTAATGGCTACTCAATGAATCAAATGATTTGGTATGTTATTGTTACAGAAGTATTATGGATGTCTGTTTCTGGACGTAGTTTATCCAGACAAATATCTAATGATGTTCGTTCTGGTAATGTAGCTTATAACATTAATAAGCCTTATAACTATGTTTTGTATTCAACTTTTGGTTCTTTGGGACGCACAACTATTAAATTTGTAATATTAATGTTTATTGGTGGAATACTGGGATTTGTATTTTTGAAGGGATTTCCTAATATAAATATATTGACGTTTTTAGTCGTGTTTGTTTCAATGATTTTGGCAATGGTAATTAATACATTATTAATTGCATTTGTTGGTCTTATTTCATTTTATATAGAAGACGCTAATCCTTTATACTGGTTATATAGCAAATTCATTTTAATACTTGGTACTATATTTCCTATTGAATTTTTTCCAAAGTTTTTACAGCCTATTGTTACTTATAGTCCAATTTATGTAGTATCCTATGGTCCAGCAAAATTATTTGTTAATTTTAATTGGGCTCTGGCAGGACAAGTAATTGGTGCTCAAATTTTATATTTGGGATTTGCATATTTGATATGTTCATTATTATATAAGAAAGGAGTGAAAAAACTTAATGTTAACGGCGGCTAAAAATCAGTTAAAAGTTAATTTATTATCAGTTAAATACTCTTTGATGAGAGAAATGTTAAATAAAACTACTTTTTTGATGAATATTATTTTCATGATACTTAATAATGCTAGTTTTATTATTCAATGGATTATACTTTTTTCATTAAAAGATAATATCGGTGGATATCAACTTAAGCATGTGTTATTATTATGGGCTTTGACATCAACAGCTTATGGTTTTTCTCATTTCTTTTTCAATAGTGCTTATAAATTATCAGATACAATTAATACAGGTAAATTAGATGCTTTTTTAGTACAACCTAAAAATGTATTATTAGGAGCAATCACTTCAGAAGTTTCATCTTCAGCTATCGGAGATATAATTTATGGATACACAATGTTATTTATTTCTGGATGCTCATTAGAAAATTTTTTCCTATTTACTTGGTTTTCGATTACAGGATGTTTTATTACAACTTCTATTGCAGTTATTCTAGGTAGTTTGGGATTTTGGTTTAATAAGTCAGACTTAATTGCTGATACTGGTAATAATTTAATGATTCAATTTTCAACGTATCCAGATGGAATATTTAAAGGAATAGTAAAAGTAATATTGTATACTATTGTTCCAATCGGTCTTAGTGTATATATACCAATATCTGTCTTGATTAAATTTAATCTACCATTGTTCCTGCTTGTAAGTTGTGTGAGTATAGTTTTTGTAATTTTTGCTTTCTTTATATTTTATAAAGGTCTTAAAAGATATTCATCAAGTAATTTGATGGTTGCTCGAGTATAAGTACATAAAAAAACTTTGACTTTAGTATGTTATATTATTTTGGTCAAAGTTTTTTGTTTGGATGTATGGATTTGGTTTTGACGGATGTTTTTTATTTGAATGTGTTGACTTTTGTTTGAACAAATGGATTTTATATTGATGAATGACTCCGTTTCGTGATTAGTTTTCTTATCCAGTCTATAGGGATTACGGTTGCGGCTAAAAGTATGGTAATTTGTATTTCTTTTAGGGTTAGGCCAAAGGCTCTAAATAGTTCACCACCATAGTATATTAAGTATAATTGAACTATTACTATTATTAAGGTAACGATTAGAAAGGCTTTGTTTTTGGAAAGATTTGATAATATGTTTATTCTTGTTGTTCTGGCATTGAAGCTATTGAATATTCCCATGAAAATGAATAAGGCAAAGAAAGCAGTCATGAAGTATTTATTGTTGGGATCGTAGCGATATAGAGACTTTATGGTATCGTTTGTTAGGAAGAATATGCATAAGAGTGATGAGTATATTCCAGTAAATAATATTTCTCCATACATGTATTTGTTAATTATTGTTTCTTCTTTTTTCTTTGGTTGTTCATACATGTATGACTTTAGGGCTGGCTCATAGGAGAAAGCAATTCCAGCGAGTGTATCCATAATCATATTTATCCATAACATTTGTACTATTGTTACTGGTGTTTCTACACCAATAAATGGTCCTATTATAGAAAGACTTACGGCACATAAATTTATAGTTAGCTGAAATATTATAAATTTTCTGATACTTTTGAAAATGGTTCGGCCGAAGAGAATGGCTTTGGTAATTGATAAAAAATTATCATCTAAAATGACAATATCACTTGCTTCTTTACATACTTCTGAACCTGAGCCCATGGCGAATCCTACATCTGCTTTTTTTAGGGCTGGAGCATCATTTACGCCATCACCTGTCATACCAGTGACTAAGCCTAGTTCTTCAGATAATTTCACTAACCTACTCTTGTCTTCTGGAAGACTTCGCGCGACGACTCTTAAGTTTGGTAATATTTTTTTTACTTCTTCATCTGATAGATTCGCTAAATCATTGCTTGTTATTGCGATGTCTTTATCGCTTGTAATAAGATTAGTTTCTTTAGCAATACTAACTGCTGTTTCTTTACTATCTCCTGTTATCATGACAGTTTGGATACCAGCATTTTTTACTAATTCAATTCCTTCAATGGCTTCTTTTCTAACTTCGTCTTTTAAATAAAGAACGGCAATTAATGTAAGACGATTTAATTCTTCATAATGATAGTTGTCATTGTAAGCTAAAAGAATGGCACGTATACCGTTACTTGTTTTGTTTTTTATATCTGACATGATGAATTCTTTTGATACTAGGGACTTTTTCTTGCCATCTATCGATATGTAATTTGTGCATAAAGGAAGGAGTTTTTCTGGAGCTCCCTTTATATAGTTGACTGGTTTTCCTAAGTCGAGTGTCATGGTTGAATACTTTTTGGTACTGTCAAATGGTGTTGATTTTATTTTTTTTACGGGGCTTGGTTTTTCCTTGATGAAATTTAGTATTGCCCTATCGGTGATGTTTCCGCCTACGGCAATATTGTTTTCATCATGATAGCTTGAGTTATTATATACACAGGCGTACTTTAGATGTTCATCATAAACTTTGTATGGTTTTAGTTCAGCTGCTGATAAGTAAGATTTTTTGTCGCCGGTTAGGATGCTAGCAACTTCTAGTTTTCCTTTTGTAAGGGTACCTGTTTTATCTGTGAATAAAATGTTAAGGCTGCCTGCTGTTTCTATGCCGACTAATTTTCTTACAAGGACATTGTTCTTTAACATTTTCTTCATATTTGAAGATAGAACTAAAGTGATCATCATAGGTAGGCCTTCTGGTACCGCTACTACGATAATTGTGACACTTAGTGTTAAGGCATATAGAGTATGTTTAAACATTAATGGAAAGTTTGTTAGTGTTTTTATCATTTCTGATACGACAAAATTATTTTCCACAACTACCTGTGAAAATAAATATGAAATACTTACTAAGGCAGCACTGATGTAGCCAATGACACTTATGGTACCAGCAAGTTTTCTAAGACGTAGTTTTAAGGGACTATCTTGACTATCTTCTTGAAGTTCTTGAGACATTTTTCCATAGAATGTATCATTACCTACTTTTTCTACTTTCATTAGTGCTTCTTTTGAATAAACGACTGTTCCACGATAAACAGTGTTGTTGGTGCTGGTGGAGTTTTTGGTTATTTCGATAGTTTCTCCTGTTAGGCTTGATTCATCTACGTCTATTTCCCCTGAGACAATTACTCCGTCTGCTGGAATTCTATCTCCTGACTGTAGTAGAACTATATCATTAACTACTATATCATCAATTGATGTTTCTGTTATTTTATTATTTCTTTTTACTTTGCAATTTATTTTCGAAGATGATTCTTGTAATCTTTCGAAAGCAGATTCACTTCCATATTCGGAAATAGCTGATATTAGCGAAGCAACTAGTATAGCGATAACGATACCTATTGTTTCAAACCAGTCAAAATCTTGGAATAGGAATATTGTTTTAATAGCTAGTGCTATAAGTAGAATCTTTATTATGGGATCAGCTAGGGTCTCCATAAATAATTTGAAAAAACTGTTGTTCTTTTTGTTAGTTATTTCGTTTGTGCCATATTTCTTCTTATTTTCTATAACCTCTTCATTAGTCAAACCTGTGTACATATTTTTCCTCCTCGAAAGAATATATGATTTTTTTTAAGGATGTATGTATATTCAACCTTTTTAGACTAATTTCGAAGTGTTGGATGGTTATGTTTTTTTGATGGTTTTGATTGAGATGAATTTATGATTTGCTCTTTGTTAGTTTTGGGTATTTTTGATAATGGTGAATTTATAATCTACTCTTTATGTTAAATATCATTCGTGATATAATTTTGTTATATTGAATTTTAAGGGTTGGTGATTTCAGTTTGAAAAAAATTGAGTTACATTTACATTTTGATGGCTCTATCGATATTGATTACACTAATAAGATGCTTGGGTATGACGCAACTAGTGAACTTGTTGATACTACGTCAAAGAATTTAACTGAATACTTGGCTAAATTCGATTTGCCAATAAAGTTGTTGCAGGATTTAGATAATATAGAAATGTATGCTTATTTACTTGGTAGAGAGTTAGAAAAAGATGAAGTTATTTATGCTGAAGTTAGATTTTGTCCATTGTTTCATTTGAGTAAACATAATATTTATGAAGTTGTTGAGGCAATGAAACGAGGATTTGGAAAAGTACCAAGTGTAAAAGTTAATTTAATATTTTGTATGATGAGACATTTTAGTTTCGAGGATAATTATAAAATAATTCAGTTAACAAAAGAGTTTTTAGATAAAGGAGTTGTGGCAATAGACTTAGCTGGAGATGAGGCTAATTATAAGACTAGCAATTTTGAGGAATTATTTGAAATAGTTAATAAAGAAAGGATTCCATTTACTATTCATGCAGGTGAGGCTGCTGGTTGTGAAAGCGTTGTTGACGCTATTAATTTTGGCGCTAAAAGAATTGGTCATGGTATTAGTAGTATTGAATCTAGTGTTGTTGTGAACAAATTGGTAAATGAAAAAATCACGTTGGAAGTTTGTCCATCTAGTAATGTTGATACCGATGTTGTTGTGAGTATGGATAAGCATCCTATTAAGGAACTAGTTGATAAGGGTGTCTTGGTTACTATTAATACTGATAATAGAACTGTTTCGAATACAAATTTAAATCGTGAGTATGGGTTGTTGAAGGAAACATTTGGATTTACAGATGATGATTTCTTACAATTTAATATGAATGCTATTGAGGCTGCTTTTATTAGTGATGATGAGAAGAAAGAATTAAAAAAAGAGTTGTTGAAATAGAAATAGTTTGGCTATTGGATTTTAGTATTGATTCATGCTTGGTTGAATTGTTAAATCTGTCTATTGATTTATGTTAGGCAGGTTGTTAGAGTTAACTATTGATTTATGTTGGCTTTTCTGATATTTTATTTTTATTCTGTATTTAGTTTCGAGGTTTATTATGGATATGTTAGAAAGTTGTATGTTATGTCCCAGAAATTGTAAGGTTAATAGACATAAAAGTGTCGGATTCTGTGGGGCTTCTGATAAGGTTAAGCTTGCGTATTATAGCCTTCATCAATGGGAAGAACCTGTTATATCTGGTGAGAATGGATCTGGGACGGTATTTTTTTCAAATTGTAATTTAAGATGTCTGTTTTGTCAGAATAAAAAGATTAGTACTAATAGGAATAGCTATGGCAAGGAAATAAGTAATGATAAGTTGAAGGAAATCTTTTTAAAGTTACAAGGGTTAGGTGCTCATAATATTAACTTGGTTACACCTACTCATTATGTTCCGCAAATTATAGATGTGTTGAAAGAAGTAAAAAATAAGGATTTAAAAATACCTGTTGTATATAATACTAGTAGTTATGAAAATGTTAGTACTATTGATAGTTTGAATGGTCTTATTGATATATACTTGGCAGATTTAAAGTATTTTGATGGGGAGCTTGGTAGTAAGTATTCGAAATGTGATGACTATTTTAAATATGCTAGTTTAGCAATTGAGGCAATGTATAAGCAAACTGGTAAGTTTCAAATTAAAGATAATTTGCTTGTGTCTGGCTTGATAGTTAGAGTTTTGGTTTTACCTGGTCATGTTGAGGATAGTAAAAAAATAATTAAGTACTTATATGATACATATAAGGATAATATAATTATTAGTATAATGAATCAGTATACTCCGGTGTGTAAGATTGATGACTTTCCTAATTTGAATAGGAAGCTTACTGATGGAGAGTATGATGAGGTTATAGATTATGCGTGTTCGCTTGGAATAGAGAACGCCTTTGTACAGGAAGGTGAAACTCAAAGTGAGAGTTTTATACCTGACTTTGATAGTTCGATTATTTAAGGAGGTTAAAAAATGAAAGGTTTTAGATTAAATCCAGATAAAAAATATGTGTCTGTTATCGTTGAAGGTTTGGAAAAGAAAGAGGGACATTGTCCTTGCAGAGTTAATGTTGATGATACTACATTGTGTCCTTGTGATGAATTTGTAAGGGATCAGATTTGTAAGTGCAAGCTTTTCGTTCCAATTGATGATAATAAAGAAGAAAAGGAAAATAAGTAATAGTAACAGTATCGCTATGGTACTGTTTTTTTGTGCTTATTTTTTGCACTGATGGTCAGTTGTTAGTTTATGATTTTATAATTTATATGTAGTTTTTTTAGAGATTTAGTAAGTTTTATTTTCTATTTTTCATTTTTGTGATATGATTTATATGGAGGTAATTATGAAGAAGTTAAAAATATTTTTAGCAATTATAGCATGTTTACTAATTGTACCTTTTACAGTTCTTGCTGAAGGAGATACTGATAGTGCTTCTAACAATGAAGATTCAAAAAAAGTAAAATTATATTTCTTCCATGGTGATGGATGTCCTCATTGTGCCGAAGCAGAGGAATTCTTCGATAGTATCAAAGATGAATATGGTGATAAGTTTGAAATTGTTGCCTATGAAGTTTGGTATGATACAGACAATAATGAATTGTTACAAAAAGTTGGTGAAGCTAGAGATGAAAGTATTTCTGGTGTTCCATATATCTTGATTGGAGATAAGTCTTGGTCTGGGTATGCAAGTAGTCTTGATGATGAAATTATTGACGCTATTAAATCTGAGTATGATAAGGATGTTGCTGATAGATATGATATCATGAACTATGTTGATGGTAGTAAAGGTAATCCTAAAGATCTTGGTGATAATAGTTCAAACAGTTCAAACAATTCAAATAATTCTACAACTGTAAAAGAAGAAAAAAAGTCAAATGATGCTTTAGCTATAGTTATTATGCTAGTAGTTGCTGCCGGTATTGGATACGGCGTTGTAGTTGCTAGAAATAAAGCTGTATAGGAATATTAAAAGAAGCCGATAACAAGCTTGCCTAATTTGTGTTAGGCGTTGTGCTTGTTGGATGAGCTTCTTTTTTTGTGAAATGATGTTGGTTTTGTTTGGGTTGGGTTGAATTTTTTTGGGCATTTACTGGAAAATTTTGGTAATTTTATGAATGGTAGTTTAAAAGAAAAAAATTCTCATTAAGAGAATCTTATTGTGGAATTATTAAGTTTTGACCGACTGTTAGTAAGTTTGTTGTTAGATTATTGGCATTTTTGATGTCGTCTACTGATACTTCAAAGTCTTTAGCAATAGACCATAATGTGTCGCCTCTTTTTACGGTATATGTTACTTCTGTTTCCATATTAGTTATTGGTATTCTAAGTTCATCACCTATTTTTAGGTTTATGTTTGATAGATTGTTGAAAGCTATTATGTCATTGACAGGGACATTATATCTTTGCGATATTTTCCATAAGCTGTCACCTTTTTGAACTGTGTATATTATGTATGGTTGTTCAATTGGTGGAATTGTTGGCTCTTCTTCGGCTGGAGTTTTGTCGGTTGCTGGAACTAGGATTTGTTGTCCGGGAAGAAGTGTATTAACGGTTAAGTTATTTAATCGTTTTATCATGTCCACTGTTGTTCCAAATTTATTAGCTATTCCATATAATGTATCACCTTTTTCCACAATATATGTGGATACTTCTGGTAATGTTTCTTCTGAAATTAGTAATGTTTGTCCTATGGTTAAGGTATTTGAAGTTAGATTGTTTAGTCTCTTGATGGTATCTACTGTGGTACCAAATTTGTTGGCAATACTATATAGTGTATCGCCTCGTCTTACTGTGTAATAGTTTTCTTGTGTTGTTGAGTCTTTTGTGTATGGCACTTGCGCATAGTCGGCAATTGCTTTTACGACGCCTTCTACATAGTCTGTTAAGTTGTTTTGAAGCTTATAAGCATCGTTGGCATTGTCGATAAAACCGTATTCTACTAGTAATGACTCTAAATTACCTGTATCACGAATTATAAAGTAGTAGTCCTTGTTTGGATTTTCGGGAAGGCGGCGTTGATAGACTTTTCTTTCTATTTGGCCGGCGTCACCGATGTTATCAAGAGCCATTTGGGCAAGTGTTGGGTTGTTTCGTAGGGCGTATACGATTTCTGCACCTTCGCCACCACAGCCAGTTTTAGGTGGTAGGAAGTGACTTAAAAAAATAAATCTTAATTATACTTGTAGCCATCCTCATCTATAAGGGTAAACTTATATGTGATTTGGACATTTCTATCTTTATCTATTTCTATTCTATCAATTAAAGCAAACATTAAATCTCTAGTTGGATTACTCAAATCCAATAACTCTTTTATTTTTTCTCTATAATCTGGAACTTTTTCTATTTGCTCTTTTGAATTATTTTTTTTATTTTCTAACTCTTTAATTTTACGAACAACATTTGTTAGCGCTTTATCTTCTGCTTTAATCAAAGTTGATAATGTTTCTTTATCTAATGTTTCTGCCATATCTCCACATATTAATAAATCTAATTTTTTCATATGTTTTTCTTTCTCTTTATTTAATCTTATTAAATCGCTATTCTTATTTTTTTCAAGCAATTCTCCTTTTTTTATTAATTCTTTATTAATATCTTCAATTGATATGTTTTTAATATATTTAGAAACTGTTAATTTTATACGCCTTAATAATGACTTTTCCAAATCTTCATATGGCATAAAATGTGATTCGCATCTATGTTTTTTAGGGGCTCTTGCATATCTATTACAATTAATAGACCAATAATCATATTTCTTTTTATGATTTATACTTAAATAGTTACCGCATTCTTTGCAATATAACAAATTTTCAAATAATCTTTTTTCTCTATATGTTTTTGTTTTAGGAATTACAAATCTATTTTTTTGTATTGTTTCGAACGTTTGCTTATCAATTAATGGTTCATGAGTATTTTCAACTATAATCCATAAGCTTTTATCAAGATTAATTTTCTTCTTGCTTTTATAATTAACTTTAGTTTGAGTATTTTGGACCATATCACCGGTATACATTCTATTAGATAAAATTTTTTTAATTGAAGTAGAACACCATTCATTTAATCTTCTATCATCGCTACTTAAATTAATATTTTTATAAGCACTTGGTGTTAATATCCCTCTATCATTTAATGATGATACAATATCTGAAATACTCATACCTGATACAAACCAATTAAATATATCTTTAACTATAGGTGCTGTATTGGGATCTGGAATTAAATGTCCTTTATCTTCAGGATCTCTCATATATCCATAACAAGGAACACTGCCAATATATTTACCTTGAATTTTCTTAGAACGTAAAACGTCCCTTATCTTATTTGAATTTTGTTTACTATAATAATCATTACAAGCAACTATAAAAGTTGAAGAATCATTACTAGCTTGAACTTTAGCACTATCATAACTTTCCATAATTGAAATAAACCTCACTCTATTTTCTGGAAAAAATCTTTCCATAAAATATCCTGTATTAACATGATCTCTACCTAATCTTGATAAATCTTTAACAACAACTAAATTTATTTTTTTATCATTAATATCCTTTATCATCTTTTTAAATGCCGGTCTATCAAAGTTAGTTCCAGAATATCCATCATCTACATACTCTTCTACAAAAACAAATCCATTATTTTTGATATAGCTCATTAAAATATCTCTTTGATTAATTACACTTTCACTATCAGACTCATATTTTTTATCTCGGTCTTCTTGAGATAATCTGATATATATTCCTGCTTTATATTCATAATTTTCTAGTAAATTATTATACATTTTCCCTCCTTCTTATTTTTTAATTCACTAGATTCCTTTTTAAGACAATTTGATGTTATCATCATTTTTCAAAAAACGCAAATCATTTAAAAAGAAACCTGATCATTATCTAATTTTTTTATTAAATACTTTATTAAAATATCTTTTATATTTTTTTCTTCATTAGACTTATCGTCTAAATAAACTATTTTTTTATTTTTCTGCATAAAAAAACACCTCTAATAAAATCTATGACTTTATTAAAAGTGTAATGAATTATATTTCAATTTATATAGGTAGTTTATCAAATAAAATTAATATC
>CAVKJF010000020.1:0-2442 GCA_963656615.1 bacterium
AAAAGGGCTGGTGTGATATGAGATATGTTTGGGAAAAAGAAAATCAAATATTAAGTCGTGAACAAGAAGAACAAATCGATAGTTTCTTCGCAAATTTAATTGAAAGTAAGACATTAGAATATCGTGAAGGTCAACATACTATGGCATTAGATATAGCCGACGCTATAAAAGACCGTAGTATTCTTCTAATCGAATCAGGTGTAGGTTCAGGGAAATCTTGGGCCTATTTAGTGCCTTTAATATATGCAAGCTCTGGTAGTGACAAATTTAAAGGATTCATTATCTCAACGTCTTCAAAAGCCCTACAAGACCAATTGAAAAAAGAAATAGAAACCCTATCTAAAATGCTAGGTCTACCCAAGAAGATAAATGTTACAATCGCTAAAGGAAGAAGTAACTACTTGTGTAAAAGACGTTTTGAGTTTTTTGAAAGAAATGCTGGGCAAACAGAAAAAGTAAAAAGTATTAAGTCCAGAATAAAAGAAGGTAAGGTAGAACGTACAGATTTTGATGATATTAGTCAAGTAGACTGGAAAAAAATGAATGTTGATAAAGTCAGATGCACCAGCTGCATATATGAATCAGATTGTACTTACCGAGTACAAAGAAAACGTTGGCCAGAATCCAAAGCAATTATTTGTAACCATAATTTATTAGTAGAATCATTAAAAAGAGATAGTGAAAGTCCACTACTAGGAGAACCATCAATCCTAATTGTAGACGAGGCACATACTTTAGAAGAAAAAATAAGAGATTCCTATAAGAAAAGTTTGAATAAACAAGAGTTAGAATCATTAATTTATGGATTATATCGTTACTTAAATAAAAATGTTAAAAATGATATACCAGCCATTGGTACTATCAATAGTCTATTTAGAAAAATAAGTACCAGTGCAAAAAGAGAATACAATAGACATACTTCCGAAAATATTGATGCTTTCGATTCTGAAAGTTCTAGTTTTAAATGTACTCCTACTATAAAAGAAACAGTAGAAACATTAATAAAACAATTAGAAGAATTAGAAGAAGAAGCTGTATTTAATAGCCGTTATAATAGAAATAAAGATTTCCTAGAACAAATCAACCTTTTGCAAGAGACAAAACAAGCCTTTAAAGATATGGTTTCATCAATTGAAGAACAAAAGAATGTTTACTGGGCAGCTTTCTTACCTGGTACAAGAGAACATATTGAGATACAATATGTACCAAAAAATATACCAGAAATCGCCAGAAATTTATTGAAAAATCCAAACTACGGTAAAGTATTCACATCGGCTACCTTAACAGCTGAAGGAGATTATGAATACTTTGCTAAAGGATTAGGAATAGATAATAAAATAGGTAGTCGTATTACAACAGAAGACCCACAAAAGTCTCCATTTAATTATGATGAAAATGCTATGTTATACTGTCCTTTAGATTTAGTGACTCCAAAGAGTCTTGATCATGACAGTTACTTATCATCTATTTCTACAAGAATTAATGAATTATTAGATGTAACTGAAGGAAGAACTCTAGTATTATTTACATCTAAAAGTGATATGCGTGAAGTATATAATAGAATAAAAGGTGAAAACAAACCTTACAATATCTACATTCAAGAAGATGGAAAAGACGTAGAAGCTTTAAAACGAAGCTTTAAAGAAGATACAACTTCTTGTCTTTTCGCAACTGGTTCATTCTGGGAAGGAATAGACATTAAAGGAGAATCACTAGAAAGTGTTATCATTCCTAAATTGCCTTTCCATGTAGTAGATCCTATAATGGATGCCAAAGCAGAGTACTATGCCGGTGGCTCAAACGCTGTCTACTTACAAGATATGCTTATAAAATTAAAACAAGGAGCAGGTCGTTTGATAAGAAGTGAAACAGATAAAGGAATAGTGTCAATCCTAGATTCCAGAATAAAAGACTACGGAACAGTAGTCCTAGAAACTCTACCATTTACAAATGTAACTGCCGACTTAGATGATGTAAAAGCCTTTGCTGGCAGATGCCTTCCAAATCATCCAGGACAAAACCTAAAAACAAAAACTTATCAAAATGAATAGTTAAAAAGGAGTAAGATATGGAAATTATAAGAATTAGTGATACTGAAGATGTGAATAGTTTGTTGGATGCTATAGAACAAAATATAAGAACCGCAAGTATCATGAGAAATGAAATAGAAAAACACCATTCTAGTACCAACGTTATTGAAGGTATTGAAGATAAACAGCCTAATATAACAGAAAATCCAAATCTCGAACCAGATATTTATGATGATGAGTCTTTTGAAGATGATATTTTATACTATTTAGGTGAATTATTTTCTTTACCAAGTGAGTGTACAAAAGATGAAATAAAAGAAGTTTTACCAAATAAAGAAGATTACGATTATGAAAACGTTCTCTTAAGATTAATGGCTGAATTAGTAAAAGAAAATAGGCAAATAGAAACAAT
>CAVKJF010000020.1:2452-15917 GCA_963656615.1 bacterium
GAAGAAATGTCCGCAGAAGATAAAGAAGAATTGAATAATGAAATAAAAGAAAATGCTAGAAGACAAACAATTTTAAAAGAGTTATTTTTAGAAAGAGAAAAAGAAGAAGAAACACAAATAAGTGAAGAAAATAAATTAGTATTTATGCCTACACAATCCGGAAATTCTTGCGTTATAAGTGAATTAAAACATATAGATCCAGAGTATTATGAAGGTTTTATTGGCTTATTCGATTCTATTATTTCTGGAAAATTTAAAAATCGTAAAAGGCTTACATCTAACAGTACTGCCTCTGGTTTAATTGAAGTAAAAGATTTTAAAATACGAGTTGTATTTTCTAGACTAGGGCCAAAAGAATATTGTGTAATTACAGCCTTTACTAAAAAAACAGATAATAATAAGGATTATCAAGAACAACTAAATCTCAGAGCAGCAAGTTTTAAGAAAATGGAAAGTACTCTAAAAGAAAAAATTCAAAATGAAGATTTTATGCAACTTCAAGCGACGTACCAAGAAGAATTGTATAATTTATTAGGAAAGAATAACGAAAAGCCGTTTCAAAAAGTAAAGACAGGTGAGGGAAAATGACACCAGAAGAATTAATAGAAGAATTTAATAAAAGGCTTTTTCTTATAGAAAATGAGGTAATAGAGCCGGACGAAGAGACTTTATTCCTAAAAAACTTTTTGGAAAACAATTCGGAGCTTTGTTTAGATAGTATTGCCGAAATAAATATAACACAAATGTTTATGGCACATACTTTAACATGGCTTGATGCTGACTTTGAAAAAATAAATATCATTTTTAATAGATTAAAACCATTACTAGAAAATCCAGAACTAACAAGAAAAGATTTATCAAGCGTTTTAAAGAAAATTGTATCAGCACACAATGATTTAGTAAAGAACGATGAAAGTAACTCTATTACAAAAGGTATAAAAAAGTTTTCAATAAATCAAAAACTAATAAAATCATTAAAGAAGCATGGATTAGATGAGTCATATTTAGATTCAGCAAATGCTTTTATGGAATTGTTGGATTTGATGATAGACGAGACTATTAATTTAGATGAAGAATGTCCATTAGATGAGGATGAAAAAAGAAAAGTTTTAGAAAGTACAGAAAAACTAGCAGAAGGGATTCACGCTATCAACATTATAAAAACAGCACAAGGAATTTGTTCTAATACTGATGAGGCAATAATTTTGAATTGTGATAATAACCCAGTGGATATAAATGACAAATCATTTTCAAAGAAAGATAGAAACAATCTTTTTCGTAAAATAATGAAAACAGATGAATTTAAGAATTTTATATCAGAATACAAAAAAATAACAGCTTATTATAATGCAAAACAAACAGTAATAAATAAGAGAGTAAGAGTAAAAAATAAAAAATCTCTAAAGTACCGAGAATTTTTAGCGCTTTTTCAAAAACAAGCGAAAACACCAGGTGAAATAACTAATTATCGCACTTTATTAGCTTCCATTCCAGATCAAGATTTACAATTAGTTTTTTTAAATTATGTCTATAGAAACAATTTAGCAATAGCAGAAAAAGTTCAAGAAAAGTATAATAAAACATTTTCAGAAGAAGTATCTGCATATGCTCAAATACTTTCTAATTTTTCAATGCCAAATAATAAGGAATTTCTAGAATGTGTTACATCAAGATATACTAAAGATGAATTACAGGAAGCCTTAGATGGACTAAAAAAAATAAAAATAACAAATCCAGAAGATATATATAAAATATTATCTATCAGTAATAGTCAAACGATTTCCCTTTTAAAATCATTAACAGAAAAGGAAATAATACCGAGTGAATTTTATAAAAGTCATATGAGTATATTTTTAACCGACAGTCATGACTATTCAACTGTTTTAGAAAATATAAATACTTTTACTAAAAATGATATTAACCCAAGATATTTGTATACTAACACTTCTATTTTACTAGCTGATAGCACAGCTCTTAAAGAAAGAGTGAATTTGATGCGAGAAGAAAACTTGATAGGAAGCATAAAAAAAGATTCTGATATTTCATTTTTTACATCAGATGAGTTAGAGGAAAGAATTGCTTTAATAAAAAATAGTAAATATATGTCATATGTTAGTGATGATATTACTTTATTAAATGCAAGTAATATAAAATGGAAAAGAGCAATTGTTATGGAGTCTATTGATATGCCAGTTGCTAAAGAAGACTTATCTGCTTTTCTAGATAAAGATGATTTCTTTATACCTGACAGTAAAATAGATAGTTATATACCAACTATTCCTAAAATTACTAAGCCAAGTACTAAGTAAAGTTGACAGGTTAAAATAGTTATGCTATAATCTAGATGTTTGACGCCTCATGCTCAAACCGCATTGAAAAGGTTTTAAACAATTTATTTGTACCTTGAGAGCGAGTCTTAAGTTATTAATAAAAGGAGGTATATATTAATGAACGCTGTTATTAAAGTTGGTGGAAAGCAATATTACGTACAAGAAAATTCTGAAATTTACGTAGAAAAGCTTGATGCTGAAGTAGGAGACACAGTTAAATTTGATCAAGTATTAATGCTTGATAGTAAAATTGGTAGTCCTTATCTTACTAATGTTACCGTTGAAGGTGAAGTAGTAAAAAACGGTAAACAAAAGAAAATTAAAGTTTTCAAGTACAAGAGTAAAGACAGATCTAATCGTAAGACTCAAGGACATAGACAACCTTATACTAAAGTAAAAATTACTAAAATTAATGGTTAATCATGATTAGAGTAAAAACAACAAAAGAAAATGATAAAATAAAATCCGTTTCTATACTAGGTCATGCTATGTATGCTGATTTTGGAAAAGATATTGTTTGCAGTGCTGTAAGTAGTATAGTAACTACCACAATAAATGGAATTTTATCAATAGATAAGGAAGGTCTAAGTTATAAAACTAGTAAAGATGGTCTAACTATTAGTAATATTAAAACTGATTTTGTTACCCAATGTTTACTAAACAATATGATTAGTCTTTTGAAAGAGTTGGAAGATGATTATCCAACTAATGTAGAAGTAAAATAAGGAGGAGAATTATGAGATTTTTAAAATTAGATATTCAATTATTTGCTCATCATAAAGGGCAAGGATCAACATCTAATGGTCGTGATTCTGCAGGACGTAGATTAGGAGCTAAAGCTGCTGATGGTGAATTCATTACAGCTGGTAGTATTATATATCGTCAACGTGGAACTAAAGTATTTCCAGGAACTAACGTTCGTCGTGGAAGCGATGATACTTTATATTCTACAATTGACGGAATTGTTAAGTTTGAACGCTTAGGAAGAGATAAGAAACAAGCTTCAGTATATCCTAAAGAAGCATAAATATGAGCCATGAAGGCTCTTTTTTTTGACCTAGATATTTTTTGATAAATTTGCTATACTAAAAAATGAAAAAAGGGAGGCATCAATATGTTTGTAGATGAAGTAGAAATAAAAGTAGAAGCTGGTAACGGTGGCGATGGTTGTACCGCTTTTCGTCGTGAAAAATATATCGAGCAGGGCGGACCATTTGGTGGAAATGGTGGCCATGGTGGAGACATAATCTTTAAAGTTGACCAAGGATTACATACACTTCTTGATTTACGTTATCAAAAAATACTAAAAGCTAAAAAAGGTGAAAATGGCCGTGGTAAAAATCAAAACGGTAAAGGAGCTGAACCTTTAGTGATAAAAGTACCTCAAGGTACAGTGGTTACAGATCTTGAAACAGGTTTAGTTTTAGCAGACCTTTCTAAAAAAGACCAAGAAGAAGTAATTGCTAAAGGTGGCCGTGGTGGTAGAGGTAACACTGCTTTTAAAACTCAAACTAATACAGCACCAGATTATTCAGAAAATGGTGAAGAAGGAGAAAAAAAGACTTTAAAAGTAGAAGTAAAATTACTAGCAGACGTTGGTTTAGTAGGTCTACCAAGTGTTGGTAAAAGTACTATTATTTCTGTAATATCAAAATCAAAACCTAAAATAGCGGCATATCACTTCACAACACTTTCGCCAAATTTAGGTGTAACAAAGTCAACTGATGGTAGAAGTTTTGTTGTCGCTGACTTACCAGGATTAATAGAAGGTGCATCTCGCGGAGAAGGACTTGGAGATAAATTCCTTCGTCATATTGAAAGAACAAAAGTAATTGCCCATGTTATTGATATGTCTGGTAGTGAAATGCGTAATCCATATGAAGACTATCTTTTAATAAATAAAGAACTAGAAGAGTTTAATCCTAAACTATTAAAAAAACCACAAATAATCATTGCTAATAAAATGGATTTAGATGGTGCTAAAGAAAACTTAGAAGAATTCAAGAAAAAAGTTGATGCCGAAATATTTGAAATAAGTGCCGCAACTCATACTGGTCTTCAAAAAGTAGTAGATCGTCTTGCCGATTTATTAGATGAAATACCAGATAATCCTTTATATGAAGATACTGAAATAGAAAGTCATTTCTTATACAAATTTAAAAAAGAAGAGCCATATACTATTACTAGAGATTCAGATGGTACCTGGGTAATATCTGGCAAAGAAGTAGAAAGAATATTTAAAATGACAAAATTCAATAGTGAAGAAGCTATTTATCGTTTTGCCAAAAAACTACGTCGTCTAGGAATCGATGCTAAACTAGAAAGCCTAGGAGCAACAGACGGTGACCAAGTACGTATTCTAGATTTCTATTTCGATTATAAAGATTAAAGAGGTTGATTATATGTTAACTATAAGTACATTTAATATTCAAAATAAAGAAGATAAAAATAAGATTAAATTCATTAAAAATTATCTCATTGATAACAACATAGATATTCTAAATTTACAAGAAGCTTATCCTAAATTTATGAGAGAATTTCAAAGTGACTTAAACGATTATAAAGTAACAGGAAATTATAGATATTTATACTTTCCTAAAATAAATGAATCAAATCCCATTATTACAAATAAAAAAGTACTATATAGTAAAACATATCGACTTCCACATCTTCCATCATTATTAAATAGAATAATTACCAAAACAGTTGTTGTTATAGATAATAAAGAAATATCAATATATAATACTCATCTAGATTATCAATACTTATCTGTCAAAAAACGTCAACTAAATAAAATTTTAAAACTAATAAAAAAAGATAAAAATCCTATTATTTTAACCGGAGATTTTAATCTAAAAAATAACAAAGAAATATTTAATGATTTTACTGAAAAATTAGGAAAATTTAATATATATCGTGTTCAAATTGATGAAAAAACCTTTAAACCATCTAAATATAAAAGAGCAATAGATCATATATTCTTATCAAAAGACTTTAAATTAGTCGATAAAAATGTCATTAAAGATATAAAAACTAGCGATCATTATCCAGTATTAATAAGGGTATTAATCGATTAAATTAAAAAAAATAATTGCTTACAAATAAATTTATGATATAATTTAAGTAGATTAAGAATGCGAAGGTGAAAATAATGTACGATGTTAATTTTTTGATATCAAACGGAGTAGATGTAAATAAAAGTTTAGAGTTATTTGGTGATATAGATACTTACAACGAAACTGTTGGTGAATTTTTAGTAAGTGCTAAAGAAAAAATAGCTAAACTTCAAAAATATAAAGATGATAAGGATATGCCTAATTATGCTATTTATGTTCATTCTCTTAAGAGTGATGCTAAATACTTTGGTTTTACTAAATTAGCTGATTTAGCATATGATCAAGAGTTAAAAAGTAAAGAAGGAGATATGTTCTATATTTATGAACATTATCAAGAGCTAATTGATGAAGTAGAAAGAACTATAAATATTGTTAAAAAATATATTTCTCCTGAATCAGAAGTTACATCAAATGAGCAAGTACCAACAAGTACAACACCAGCACCTGCTGCTGCACCGGCTCCAGTAACTCCAGCTCCTGCCGCTCCATTACCAACATCATCTAATATTGAGCCAGCTGAAGTATATTCACAACAGACAATTCTTGTAGTTGATGATTCTAATATTATTAGAAATTTCGTAAAAAGAATATTCAGTGAAAAATATAACATTGGTATGGCAAAAGATGGAGAAGAGGCTCTAAATATTATCAAAGCAAATGCTTCGAATGAAAATATAGTAGCAATTCTACTAGACTTAAATATGCCAAAAGTAGATGGTTTTGCTGTATTAACATATATGAATGAACATCAATTATTCAGTAGTATGCCAGTTTCAATAATTTCTGGAGACTCATCAAAAGATACAATTAATAAAGCCTTTACATATCCAATTATCGATATGTTAGGTAAACCATTTACAGAAGCTGATGTAAAAAGAGTAATTGAAAAGACAATGTATTTTAAAGAAAATATGTAAAAAAATAAAGAAGTAACATTACTTCTTTTTAATTTCTAATTTTTCACCAAGTTTTATATCTTTAGTACTACCAGCCGGAAAAAGATAAGTTTTCTTTACTTTCCTTTTTGGAAGAATTATTCTTTCTGAAGGAAATTGCTGATACATCTTTAAAACTACGTCATCATCATCCGTCATCACAACATCAACTCTTTGACAATACATATAAGTAGATAAAGATTTCTTTTTCATAAGAATAACATAATCTTGCATTGGCTCCAATACAAATTTAAGGCTTTTAAACTTTTCCCAAAAAGTATTTAATTCATTTATTTCAAACTTTTTCTTATCAATTTTTACATACATAATATCACCATCTGATAAACTGATTATAACATACAAAAATAATTGTTAAAAGCTTTAACTATTAAAAAAAATATGATATTATATAAAAGAAATGAGGAGGTATAAGTATGAGTGGACATTCAAAATGGGCAACAATTCATCGAAAAAAAGGTTTATTAGATGCTGCTAGAGGTAAAGTTTTTCAAAAACTAGCTAAAGAAATTATGGTAGCAGCTAAGGCAGGTAGTCCTGATCCAAACCAAAATGCAGCGTTAAGATTGGCAGTAGATAAAGCAAAAGCTCAAAACATGCCAAAAGATAATATTCAAAAAGCAATCGAAAAAGCAACCGGTGGTGCAGATGGAGCAAACTATGAAAGCGTACGTTACGAAGGATATGGACATGGTGGAGTAGCTTTTATGGTAGACTGTCTAACAGATAACCGTAATAGAACAGCTTCTCAAGTTAGAAGTGCCTTTACAAAAGCCGGTGGTAATTTAGGAACAGATGGTTCTGTAAGTTACATGTTTGAACGTCGTGGTTCAATTGTCATACCAGCTGACTACGATGAAGATACTATGATGATGACTTCACTTGACGCCGGAGCAATGGATTTTGAAAAAGTAGAAAATACTTACGTTATCACAACAGATACAACTAACTTTGTTCCTGTAAAAGAAGCATTAGAAAAAGAAAATGTAAAAGAGTTCTTAGAATGTGAACTAACATATATACCAAATATGGAAGTAGAACTAGATGAAGAAGGACAAGAAAAAGTAATGAAATTAGTTGACACATTAGAAGATTTAGATGATGTACAAGACGTATATTATAATTTAAAAGAAGACTAATATTGTTAATACAGAGCCTTAATAGCTCTTTTTTCTTTTTTAGTTTTAGTATATAATAAGTATGGAGTGATTTTATGTATGACTATATAATAGGAACAGTAGCAAGTATTAAAAATAATGCCATTGTTTTAGATAATTCTGCCATTGGATATTTAATTTATGTATCTAATCCATATTCATTTGAAGAAGGAAAAGAATATAAAGTTTATATTTATCAACAAATTAAAGAAGATGAAAATAGTCTCTTTGGCTTTAAAAATTTAGCTGAAAAAGAATTATTCTTGAAACTAATTAGTGTTAAAGGACTTGGTTGTAAAATGACTTTACCAATGTTAGCTTTAGGAAATGTAGAAGGAATAATGGACGCTATTGAAAGAGAGAATATTTTATATTTAAAGAAGTTCCCTAAAATAGGTGAGAAACTAGCTCGTCAAATTATCCTAGACTTAAAAGGAAAACTAGAGTTCATTGGCGTTGGTATTTCTGATGATGAAGTAAATAATGCCGAAGAGTTGAAAGAAGTATTAATAGGATTAGGTTATAAAGATAAAGAAATTAAAGGTGTTATCTCTAAAGTTAATAAAGATGCATCAATTGAAGAACAAGTAAAAGAAGCCTTAAGATTATTATTGAAGTAGGAGGAAAAGTATTATGAAAAATGAAAGTGTTATAAAAAAATATTCACTTGAAGATGATCAAGTAATAGATAATACAATTCGTCCTGAAACAATAGAGGAATACATTGGTCAAAGCGAAGTAAAAGAAAATATTAAAGTCTTTGTTGAAGCTGCCAAAATAAGAAATGAAGCCTTAGATCATGTTTTATTATATGGCCCTCCAGGACTTGGTAAAACAACATTAGCTTTTATTATTGCTCATGAACTAGGTACAAAAATAAAAACAGCGTCAGGTCCAAGTATTGAAAAAACAGGAGATTTAGCCGCTATACTTTCATCTCTTGAGCCAGGGGATGTCTTGTTCATTGATGAAATTCATAGAATGCCAAGATATATTGAAGAAGTATTATATCCAGCTATGGAAGACTTTTCTCTTGATATTATTGTTGGCAGTGAAGGTAACACTAGAAATATAAAAATAGATTTACCACCATTTACTCTTGTTGGAGCAACAACTCGTGCAGGAGACTTATCAGCTCCGCTACGTGATCGTTTCGGTATTATCTCAAAACTACAATTCTATACAACTGAAGAGTTAACTGAAATAGTAAAAAGAACATCTCGTGTTTTAAATATGGAAATAGATGATGACGCCGCTTATGAATTAGCTAAACGTAGTAGAGGAACACCAAGAATTGCTAATAGATTATTTAAAAGAGTTAGAGACTTTGCCTTAGTAAAAGGTACAGGTAAAATAGATTTAGATATAACAAAAGAGTCTCTTGAAAGACTTCATATCGATAAAATTGGTCTAGATAAAACTGACCATGATTTGTTACTAGCCATTATC
This sequence comes from bacterium, assembly GCA_963656615.1. GTDB lineage: Bacteria > Bacillota_I > Bacilli_A > RF39 > UBA660 > CAG-877. The sequence goes on from CAVKJF010000020.1 coordinate 11,458, forward strand.
AATAAATTTAACGGTGGCCCAGTTGGAATAGAAGCTCTTAGTAGCTCCATCGGTGAAGAAGTAACGACAATAGAAGATGTATATGAACCATACTTATTACAAACAGGTCTATTAAAAAGAACGGCTAGAGGACGTATGGTAACTGATAAAGCCTATGAAGTATTAGGTATAGAAATAAGAAAATAACAGGAGGTATTATATGAAAGTAGAAGATTTTGACTATGATTTAAATGAAGACTTAATAGCCCAAACACCTATTAAAGATAGAGATACATCTAAATTATTAGTTTTAGATAAAAAAACTGGTGAGATAGAACATAAACATTTCTACGACATCATCGATTATTTAGAAAAAGGAGATACCTTAGTACTAAATGATACTAAAGTATTACCAGCTCGTCTTTTAGGTGAAAAAACTGATACCCATGCTGTTATTGAAATTCTTTTATTAAAAGATTTAGGTGAAGATGTTTGGGAATGTTTAGTAAAACCAGCTAGACGTATAAAAGTAGGAACCATTGTAACATTTGGTCAAGGTGAATTAAAGGCTGAATGTGTTAAAGAAGATAATGAAGGTATAAGACATTTCAAATTAATTTATTCGGGTATTCTATTAGAAATATTAGAACATTTAGGTACTATGCCATTACCACCATATATTCATGAAAAATTAAAAGATCAGTCAAGATATCAGACTGTTTACGCTAAAGAAATAGGTAGTGCCGCCGCACCAACAGCCGGACTTCACTTTACTAAAGAATTACTAAAGAAAATTGAAGACAAAGGTGTAAATATTGCCTATGTAACTCTACACGTTGGACTAGGAACATTTAGACCAGTTAGTGTTGATACGATAGAAGAACATAAAATGCATAGTGAGCATTATCAAATGACAAAAGAAGTAGCCGAGCTTTTAACTGAAACAAAAAAGAATAATCATAAAATTATTGCTGTTGGTACAACAAGTACTAGAACTTTAGAAACAATAATGACAAAGTATAATGAATTTAAAGAATGTTCTGGCTGGACTGATATCTTTATTTATCCAGGATATAAGTTCAAGGCTATTGATAGTTTAATTACTAACTTTCATTTACCTAAGTCAACACTTGTTATGTTAGTATCAGCCTTAGCTGGTAAAGATAATATTATGAATGCTTATAAAGTAGCTCAAGAAGAAGAGTATCGTTTCTTCTCTTTTGGAGACGCTATGCTTATTAAGTAAGGAGAGTAGTTATGAAGATTAAATACACTTTATTACATAAAGATGAAAATAGTAATGCCCGTTATGGCTCATTACAAACAAATTATGGAACGTTTGAAACACCAATGTTTATGCCAGTTGGTACTAAAGCAACCGTAAAATCATTAACACCTGAAGAATTAAAAGAAGCTCATTCTGGAATAATTCTTTCCAATACATATCATTTATGGCTAAGACCAGGTGAAGATATCGTTGATAAAGCCGGTGGCCTACATAAATTTATGAATTATGATGGACCAATACTTACAGATTCCGGTGGTTTCCAAGTCTTTTCTTTAGTAAAAAATAAGGAAAAAGATATTACCGAAGAAGGAGTACATTTTAAAAGTCATATTGATGGTTCTAAATTATTCCTAACTCCAGAAAAATCAATTCAAATTCAAAATAAATTAGATAGTGATATCGCAATGAGTTTTGATGAATGTCCACCATATCCAGTAAGCTATGAGTACATGAAAAAATCAGTTGAACGAACTCTACGTTGGGCTGCTCGTGGTAAAAAAGCTCATTCTAATCCTAATCAGTCACTATTTGGAATCGTTCAAGGTGGAGAATTTGAAGATTTAAGAGAATATAGCTGTAAAGAAACTGTAAAGTTAGACTTTGATGGTTATAGTATCGGTGGTACATCCGTTGGAGAAGACAAAGATACTATGTATAAAATGATTGATTATGGTATCAAATATTTACCTACTGATAAAGTTCGTTATCTTATGGGTGTAGGAGATCCAATTGATATAATTGAAGGTGTTATAAGAGGAGTAGATATTTTCGACTGTGTCTTACCAACAAGAATAGCTCGTCATGGTCAAGCCTTTACTAGAGAAGGTAAGATTAACTTCAACAATGCCAAATATAAAGAAGATTTTAGTCCTGTAGAAGAAGGTTGCGACTGTTACACTTGTAAAAATTATACCAAAGCCTATGTTCGCCATTTAATCACAACAGATGAAATGTTAGGTGGTAGACTATTATCAATTCATAATATAAGATTCTTGATAAAACTAACAGAAGAATTAAGAGAAGCTATAAAAGAAAATAGAGTATTAGAGTACAAAGAAGAATTTTTAAGTAAATATAATAAAAAGAATAACTAAAATTATTCTTTTTATATGTAAAAAATAGGTTTATTAGTAGCTTCAGTCTGGATAGCAGTAGAAGTAACACTATCAGTATTAGTAGTATCTTCAACTGTTGTCGGTCTTCGTAATTCATCAGCTATTTTAAACATTGTTTTAGCGTTATTAAATATTGGTTTAACTTGATAAACAATTGGAATAGCTTGATTTATTACACCTAAGGTTTTTTGTGTACCATCCAAAAATGCACTAAAATTAAATCCTTTGGCAAGTCCAGCCCATCTACTAAATAAACTAGTTCTTGGATATGGATAGTTAAACATAGTCCACCTCTTCATTCATAATATATGTCAAAGAAAATAAAAAGTTAAATAATTTATTTTCAAAACTAAAAACCTATGTTAAAATAATAATAGTGTAGAATAAAAAGAATGTATTTAAGAAAGGTTTACGGTGATATTAGATGAAATTATTTAATAAAGCAGACAAAAAAGAAGTTACTAGTCAAGCACCAGCAACAGCTGCACCAGTACAAACACCAACGACTCCTACAGCTCAAGCACCAACTTCTTCTGTTTTAAGTAATACAGTTCAACAACCAGTAGTAGCCGCTACAACACCAAGCGTTCAACCAACACCAAGTCAAGTCCAAACAAGTCAAAGTGTTAATACCGGTGCAAATCCTAATAATACTGTAATGTCACAAGATAAAATTATGCCTCTTGTAAAAGAAGAGCCAAGTAAAGCTACGCCAAACAGTGAAGATAAAGCACCTAAAGTCAATACAAATTCAGCTCCTTCTGGCAAAATAGAAGAGTTACAAGAGAAAAAGAATGAAGAAAAAAACAAAAACAGTAGATTAAAAGGCTACAGTTATGTAGTAATAAATTCTGTAAACAAAAAAGAAAAAGGATTTTTCGATGCTGAGTCAGAAGACGAAGTAAGAGCCTTCTTAGAAGGCCAAGATTATCAAGTCCTAGAAGTAAAACCAAAATCAGCTATGGATATTGATATCTCCGGACCACCAAAATTAAAACCAGAAGACTTATCGTTTACCTTAACCCAGTTATCTACATATATTAAATCTGGTATCCCTTTAGTTGATTCTGTTAGAATTCTAGCAAAGCAAGCTAAAAAACCAGCACATAAAAAAATCTATGGCCAAGTAGTTTATGAACTATTAAAAGGTGAAAGCTTTTCTGTAGCTCTAGCAAAACAAGGAAAAGTATTCCCACCATTACTAATAAACATGGTAAAAACATCCGAAATGACCGGTGACTTACCATCAATACTAGATGATATGGCTGAATACTATACATCTATGAACCAAACTAGAAAACAAATGAAGAGTGCCATGACTTACCCAATTGTTGTATTAACAATCGCTATTGGTGTATTAGTCTTCATGTTAGTTTACTTAGTTCCACAATTTGCTAGTATGTTTGAATCAAATGATGCTAAACTACCAGCTATAACATTAATAGTATTAGGTGTCAGTAATTTCATTCAAAATTATTACATATATCTAATAATTGGAATAGTAGGCATAGTATTGATATTTAGATATCTATTTACTCATATTCAGTCATTTAAGCTTTCTGTTCAGACATTGCTTATGCATATGCCAGTAGTTGGTAAAATAATTATTTATAATGAAATTGCTAACTTCACAAAAACTTTTGCATCATTATTAAACCATGGTGTATTTATTACAGATAGTATGGAAATCTTATCTAAGATAACTGATAATGAAGTATTTAAAAAGATAATTAATAAAACACTAGAAAACCTATCAAAAGGTGAACCTGTTTCTTCAGCATTCCGTGGTGAATGGGCTATCCCAGTAGTTGCTTACGAAATGATAGTAACCGGTGAAAATACTGGTCAATTAGGTCTAATGATGGAAAAAGTATCAAACCATTTCCAAGCTATGCATAAGTCTATAATTGATGAAATGAAGAGTTTAATGGAACCATTAATGATCGTTTTCTTAGCCGTAATTGTTGGTATTATCTTACTATCAATAGTTACACCAATGTTTAGTATATATTCACAAATCGAGTAATAATAAGGAGGATAATTATATGGAAATACTATATTTAATTATCTTTTTTATT
>CAVKJF010000021.1:0-2188 GCA_963656615.1 bacterium
CACTATTACCACTACCCATTTTCAAACTAACTGAATATTCATTTCCATTTATATATAAATAAAAATCTTGTTTTAATCGAGTATTTGATTCATATTTTGCATCTATTTTGGTATTAGATTCAATATTTATATTATTATCTTTTGCAACGAATTTAACAAATTCTTTTAAATTATTATTTAGAACTGAAAAAGCCTTATCCTTTAAAGCTTGTACAATGTTTAACTCATTTTTATTGCCATGAGCATTACTACCAATAACTCTTTCCATTTTACCACCTACAAATATTCTACAAACGCTTTCCCTATTTCGTTTATTACTGGTACAACTACGCTGTTACCAATTTGTTTGTATGACTGCATATTGTTTTTTCTAATCTTATAATTTTCTGGAAACCCCATTATTCTTAAACATTCTTTTTCAGTTAATTTTCTACCATATTTTACAACAACAGGTATATTGTTACCTCCTGTACCCATCTTTGCTGTTAAACATGGTGATATTCCATCACTTCTAAAATTACATTTTGAAGCTCTTATTTCATTTGCAATTATATATTTATCTTCTTTATATCTATCACTATTTTTAAAATTGTCAATATATTTATTTATATTGGCAATAGCAGTAGATGAGGATTCATATTCTTTGTTTTTCTTTGGTTCTATAATATCTTCTAAAGTATATTTTAATTCACACTTTTCTGGAAATTTAAAATCTTTGGTATAAATGTCTTTTCTTATTGCTACACAATACCAACGATTTCTATTTTGAGGTATACCGTAATCTTTAGCGTTCATTACCTTTGTGTTAACAACATATCCAAGTTCTTCTAAAGTATTTGTTATAACAGTAATAGTTCTTCCAGAATCATGGCTAACTATACCAGCAACATTTTCTAAAAATGCTACTTTTGGTTTAGTATGCTTTATAATTCTAGCCACCTCAAAAAACATCGTTCCCCTTGAATCATTAAATCCCATTCTTTTACCAGCTATACTAAATGGTTGGCATGGGAAACCAGCACATAAAACATCATATTTAGGAAGTTTTGTCTCTTTTACTTCTGTAATATCGCCATAAGAATTTTCATTAAAGTTTTCTTCATATATCTTACAAACATCTAGATTATTATCGCAAGAAAACACACATTGTCCACCATTATTTTCCATTGCAATTCTAAATCCACCTAATCCACAAAATAAATCTATAAACTTAAACTTCTTCATTGAACTTCTCCATCATACTATTTATTATTTGAGTGATTACAGGTGGACTAACTGCATTACCTGCTTGTTTATATAATTGGGTATCACTCATTCCATTTTTAATTACATTATTTACGAATTTCTTATCAAATCCCTGAATTTTTAAAGTTTCATAAGGAGTTAATTTTCTTATTCTAAATTTCTCTCCATCTTTAATTATTATTTTAGGGCTATCAGATCTAGCTAATAAAGTTGGTGATATTCCATTGGTAGAATATACTCTTCTTTGTCTTTCTAAGTCATTGTGAACTTCCTTAGGCAAATCAAATTGTTTAATTATTTTTCTATCCTTTTTAGATACCATATTTTTTTCTTCTAATGTTGTTAAATAATCTGCTACTTTTATTGAATCTAAATAATATTTCCTATCAACTTCATCATCTAAAATATCATTTATATATTTTGATTTAGCACCAAAATTAACATTGTTAAAAAAGTTCATAGTTTTAAGTTTGTTGTTATTAGCCCAAGTCTTAATTTCATTTATTTTTTGATTTCTTCTATCTGTCTCAAATTTTTCTGTTGAATAATTGTAAACACCAACAATGTATGTTCTTTCTCTACTTTGTGGCACCCCTGCTTCATTAGAGTTAATAACAGTAATATCAAATGTATAATTACATTCGGATATATTTTTTAAAATTGTTTTTATTGTATTACCTTCATCATGACTTATTAAATTTTTTACATTTTCTAAAAATATATATTTTGGTTTCTTTTCTTTTATAATTCTGACTATGTCAAAAAATAGAGTTCCTCTAATATCATTAAAACCTTTTCTTTTACCTGCTACTGAGAATGATTGACATGGAAAGCCTGCACATAATAGATCGTGATCAGGTATATCTTTTTCATTTACTTGTTTTATATCACCATGCATATGTTTTAACGAAAAATTATAACTATAAGTGTTTATTGCAAATCT
>CAVKJF010000021.1:2198-15696 GCA_963656615.1 bacterium
CTTTAATTTTTCTTTCCATGTAATCACCTCCTATCAAGATTTTTTTACATTTAATATTATACCATTAAAAGCCGTTTTTTCCTAGAAAACTAGACATAATTGACGAAATATTTTTTATGACTTGCATTATTTTCAAATAAGAGTGATTAATACAACAAATTGGAGGTGTCTATGATTAGAAAAAATACAGATGGCGATATTAGTGAGGAAGAATTTGAAAAAGTTTTAAAGCCTTTTATTGATGATTATGATAATTTTGTTTATTCTTATATTCTTCCAGAAGTTATTGCATATTATCTTGCTAATTCGTATTATCGTAATTCTATGTATGAAGGTTCATTCTTACAACATTACAATTCTGCTAGAGATTTAATTAATCTTTTTGGTGAAAATTATGAAACAACTAAAGCTGAAGTATTTAAATTACTTAAGATAAAATATGCATTAGAAGTTATTAATGAAAATCCTTTAGCATTTAAAGAAATTAAGTATTAGTTTTATCTAATGCTTTTTTATTAATAAAAAAATTGATAGATTTAGTATTTACTTTTAACTATTTCAATCAATTATTTTTTATTTATTATTTGTTTTTCAGCCATCTCGTGATGATATCTACATAATGTTATTAAATTCATATCATCTAATCTTAAATTATAATCTTCATTTATAGGTACAATATGATGCACTTCTAATTCATTGTGATTATATAAACAATTAGTAGCATACTTATTTCTTATACATATTTAACATAAATATTTATCTCTTGGTCTTATTTGTTTACTTTTTATAGTCCATTGATAGCTTTTTCTGAATTTTGATTCTATCGTAGATTTCTTTGTTGAAACCCTTTTACAAATTTTATTAAAATCATGAATTTTACCACATATAGAACATGTCTTTAACATTTTTATTTTATCCTTAACTATATTATTTTCCAAAAAACTCACGGAAAATATTTATTTGTGTAAATATATGTGGGCTGTGGGTCTTGAAAAATCATAATTATAGTTAGGATCACTCTCCGGGGGGATTGGTAATTTATCATCAAATAAAACTAATCCTCTATATTCTTTCAAATAATCTATATAAGTAACTGCTTTTTCTATTTCGTTAATAGTGGTAGAAGAGTATTTATGTATTATTATTTCTACTAATATTTTATCAAATCTATCAAAAGCGATGGAGATTATTTATTAAAATTAAAAGATTATGATTCTTGGTTATTTATTCATATTTATGTAAAAGACAATGGATACTTAGTAGCACCTCTTAATAATAATAATTCAAAATCTTTCTTACCTAGATTCTATACTAAAGAGGAATTTATCAAAAATGCCTTTAATGTACATAAAGCTGTAAGAGTTTCAAAAATATATAAAAAAATCTCGTACTGCGAATACGAGATATCAGAAATACCATTTTGTTTAGTCGACAAACTTTAACAAATAAACATTGTATAAAAATACAATGAAATTGGATTTCCTATTTATATTATAGCATAATCGTATTTTTTTACAAGTTTCTACTGGTATTTCTATAATGAGAAAGGAACGTTTATGGCTGTATATAAAGATAATAGACCTACTAAAGACGGTAAGATATGGTTTTTCAAAACCCAATATGAAGATTTTGATGGAACTAAGAAACCAAAGAAATCAGGAAGATTTGCTACTAAGAAAGAAGCTGAACAAGCTGAGTTAGAATTTAAAATTTCATTACATGAAAAAGTTAATCATAATGAAATAACCTTTGAAGAAATGATTGAATTATTTCTAAATTTCAAAAAGAAAAGAGTTTGAGAAACAACTTATTATAACTATGGTAATAAAATACCATATTTAAAACCTTTATTTAAAGTTAAATTAAAAGACTTTAACTACTCTCATTTTGAGAGATGGCATAATTATATGGATTATGAAACAACACTTGCTACAAGAACCAAAAATGATATTTATAAGTTTCTTAAATCTATACTTAATTATGCTACTGCATGGTATGAATTTAGTTTTGTTAAAGTATATCCTAAAATGACTAACTTTAATAATCCAAATGAATTACCACCTGAGCAATTATGTTTTACTTATGATGAATTTAAACATTTTATAGAAGTTGAAGAAGATATTAAATGGCAAGCTACATTTAGAATACTTTATTATTGTGGTCTTAGAAAAGGAGAATTTAGAGGGTTACAACGGAAAGATATTGATTTAGAAAGAAAAACATTAAGTGTTAGGAAACAAATTACTGATCGTTATGGAACAGTCAAGAAATTCAAATTTGTGGTGCCAAAAACTCAGAATAGTATAAGAACCTTAAAGATGCCTGAAATACTCGTAAATAGTCTTAAAAAGGCTAAAATAGAGGCTAAACAACTTAATGGTTTTAATGAAAATTATTTTGTTGCTGGAGATGCATTTCCAATAAGTAGTAATGCCCTTGCTGATTGTAAGAATACTAATTGTGAAAAAGCAGGAGTTAAACAAATTAGACTACATGATTTCAGACATCCCTGTGCATCACTCTTAATTAATAAAGGCGCTAATATTCAAGTAGTTGCTAAATATTTAGGACATACTAAAATAGAAGAAACATTAAAAACTTATTCACATTTATTTATTAGTACATTAGATGAAATAATAAATGTTATAGATACTTTAGAAGATGACAAAACCGATGATTAATTTTCATCGACTTTTATTTGTCCTTTCATTATTTTCGAATTGTGTTTTGTCTTAATTTCATATTCAATAGATTTTGGTATTTCTTTAAAAATAAGTCTTGCAGGCAATAATATTTTCTCATTAGGCTTAACATGTTTTTGCTCACACTTAACATAATAATATTCTTCATCACACGTGATTTCAAAATCTGTTAACCACTGAATATACTCAATATAATAATTAACGTAATCTTCATAATCTGGTTCTACATAACTGAGCATTCCTGGCATTTTAAATGTTTTTGGTGCAAGCGGTGACACGTTCATGTTAGTAGATGTATAATTACTTATACCATTAATACTATCTATTTTAATGAGTTTATCGATTATTTCTTCATCTAAAAACCTTTTTATTATTTTTTCTGAAGGAACAGGAAAATTTTTAAATTCAACAAATTCTTCTTTCTTTATTTTTAAATTTATTTCAATATCTTCATCAAATTTTTTTCCTAAATTTTCTATTGCTAGTTCTAAATAATAATAATTATTTAATTCGTTATAAAACTTATATAATCCATTATATATTCCAGTATATTCTTCTAACTCTTCAATTAATTCATATTTTTCTTTTTCGCTATTAGACCCCATTAATGTTCCACTACCACCAACCACACTCATATAATATAAATTTCCTAAATTAAAAAAATCTTTATCTATAGACATATCATTATTAATTGCATATTCTTTTATATTTTTAATTTCATCTTGTCTAAATTCTACTTTATTTCCCATTTTAAAACTACTAGAGCTTTCTATTACTTTAAAATTATATATTTCTACAAATTTGTCATAAATTTTATTTTTCATACTTTCAAAGTCAATATATTCATCATACTTTTGAACACAATACTTATTTAACACTTTTTTATGTTCAATGCCACGTAAGTAAATATCACTTGTTTCATTAGAAAATTTACTTTTATAAAAAATATCAAAATCCCGTCTCGTAACAAATTCATTTTTTTGACCTTTTCTAATTTTAATAAATCCTTTTTCTAATTTTTCATACTTTTTGCTTAATAAATAAGGCCTATCATCATTTTCTTGTTTAATACAAAATATTCCGTATTTATTATCTTGATATTCAATAACATCAAAATCTATAATAATACTTGGTTCTATATTATCATTTATCAAACTTTGATAATCAGCTCCATCTTTTATTTTTGATTCCGTTATTCCCACTAAATCTCTATGTCCATCCGGATATAATTTAACACCGGTAATAATAAATTTATCTCCATTAGAGCGACTATTAGCAAAAGACAAAACGTCTGTTAAAAAATCTTGTTTATTTTGAGTAATTGTAAAATCATATATATCTTTTTTGAAATCAAAATTACTACTTTCAATTTCATTTTCAATGCATTCAATTAAATATTCCTTATTCATTTTCCATCTCCCAATTGTTTAAATTATAATTATCAAAGTATTTTGGCAATATAGTAATATTTTTATTATAATTACTAAATTTATATAATAGCGTCTTTTTATAAATAGGATATTTTCTATATTCTTTATCATAGTTTTTTACAATACATATAAACTCCTGTTTTATTTTTTCATATATTAAATTTAATTCTTTAACAATCACTTGTAAATCTATTGTACTAAGTTCTTGTAGTTCATCTTTATAATTTATACCTATTGAATAAGAGGTTTGACCACCAATCGAAAATCCAAAAGACAAATTATGTGGCTCATGCGTAAATTTATTTCTTACATTATAAATATTTATTAATGATTTTTTTAAAGACTTTTTTTCAAGTATTTTCTTATAGTCTTGCTCTATGTAACTTAACTTATTTTTTAATAGCAGTATACCATCATCCTTTAAATATAAAACATCTTTTTTTTCATTATAGCTGTAAGGTATTATCCTCATTGTTTCTGAAACTAAATCATAAAATAAACTCATATTTTTTTCGGGAGAATTCTTTATATTGTTTTTTATTAATTTATTTAGTTTCTTATTTATACTGTCCATTATACCCATATATGTAAATAAATTACTCAAATATCCCTTAGTTTCTATATCCATTGCTATACCCTCCTTATAAAAGAAAAAATTCTATAATTTAATATAGAATTGCTATGATAGTATTATATCAAATTTTGTCTAAAAAGTCAGTAATATCTATTGAATTTAGAATGTTATTTTTATAAAATTCGTTCCCAACTTGTTCCCAAGAATTTTTGTAAAATCTCCAAATACCTTACAATCCCTTATAAACATTGACATAAAAAAAGCGATAGGTCTTTCGACCTATCTTTCAGGGGGTTCGGTTGAATATACTCTCACACATAATCGTGAGAGATATCGGCGTGACATGCATCACGCATCTTAATAATAAATTAATTTCCACGAATTGTCAATTAATTCAAAATAAATATTTTTACTTTACACTAGAAAGAATCAATTTCAAAAATTTTAGTAAGTACTCTAGAACTAAATTTTTCAATGAATTTAGCCGTTTTTTTATCAAAATGCCATGCACAAAATTCTATTCTTTTGACACGTCTCTTTTTAGCCAAGAAAATCACATAATTAACAAGTTCCGTACCAATTCCTCTTCCTCGATATTCTTCTTTAACATAAATATTCTCAATCTCAATATAAGAAAAACTAGTAAACTTACCATAGCCAACAAGCATATTATATTTAATTCGTATAAGTCCAACAATTTCATCACTAATAGTATAAACATAACATGTATCAGGCTTATTTTTATCACAATAATTATTAAATTCAGACCTAGAAAAATTTGGTCCTGCCATAAATATATCCTTTCTATTTCGATACATAAACTTATGACAACCAGCAAGTATTTCAAAAACAACTTTATAATCACTTTCAATTACTCTTCTAATTCCATCTTTAAAAGGCTTCTTTTTTACAACAATCAATGGAACTAACATTTCCTTCTCTGTTAAACCAGAACAACTAGCCATACATATAGAATCATTTTCTTCATTTACTAAATAATATTTATAAATAGAAACAGCTATAAAGTCATAAAGTGAATCCTTTAAATACTTATGTTCAATACCATCACCAAACATTTTATTATCAATTGCCTCACTATAATTTATAAGTAAAAAATACTCACCCAATTTTTCTTCAAAAAGTGTTTTAAACTTCTCTTTATATCCTTCCCTAACTTTAATACCAACACATCTATTTTCAATATAAAAAGTCTTATCAATAAGTTCATATATTGAACTATACTCTTTTAAAACAATAGGACTACAGTTTACATTACCATGATCAGCCGTAATAAAAATAATAGAATCCTGTAATTCACTGCATAGTTTTTTCGTCTCTTCATCTATTTTTACTATCTCATCATGAGCTTTATCTTTAATTATACCATTGTCACGTATTGAACAATTAGGTTCTTCAAAATAAGCATATATTAATTTCTTACCAGAGTTTTTACTTAAATTAATAATTCTATTATATGCTTCTTCCCTACTTTCATAAGCACCGATACCAAAAGGAAAAATACCATATGCCTTGTCATCACCAGTTACATTAATCTTATCAATTATACTTTCATACCCCAAATTTTCTTTTAAAAATTCCTTACTAACAACATCGTCAGTCCCGGTAACACAACCTGTCATAACATTAACACTCTTATCTAAATCTTTAAAATACATATTCTCACCAAGAATACCATGTTCATAAGGAGACTTAGCACTTAAAAAAGAAGTAGTTGCCGCTATTGACGTAGAAGGAAATACCGAAGTAAGATCAGACATTCTATTACTAAGTAAAAAACTATTCACTTCCAAATTTCTATCCAACATCCTAGTTCCTAAACCAGAATAAAATAAAACAATAATATTCTTATACTTTTCTTCTCTAAATAACTTATCAACTCTTCTTAAAGTTCCATATCGACATTCTATACCAAACTCTTTTAATATAGAAGAAGATAAATTAATTAAACTTTTCTCATAATTAGGATACAGCTTTAACATAAAAAACACTCTCCAGTCTATAAAAATTATAACACAAAAAGGATAGAGTAATCCTATCCTTCTGTAATATCGGCTATTAACTTTTTCTTTAAAACATCTTCATCAGTACTTTTATCTAATAAATATTCTTTAGAATCTTTCTTAGCTTGTAACAAAATCTTATAATCATCTCTTATATTAGCAATCTTAAAAGACATGTCACCAGATTGTTTAGTACCAAATAAATCACCATGCCCTCTTAATTTGAAATCAGCTTCACTAATAACAAATCCATCATCAACAGTTTCCATTATCTTTAATCTTTCAGCGTCACTATCACTAATCAAAATACACTGAGACTTAAAACTACCTCTTCCTACTCTACCTCTTAATTGATGTAATGTAGAAAGTCCAAATCTATCAGCATCAAATATAACCATAGTAGTAGCGTTAGAAACATCAACACCAACTTCAACTACAGTTGTAGATATAAGTATTTGAATTTTATTTTCTTTGAATTGTTCCATTATAACGTCTTTAGCCCCAGTAGCCATTTTACCATGAACAATATCAATTTTATATTTATCGCCAAAAGCCAATTTCATTTGATCTTTTAAATTACAAACTGTTGCTAGATCAGAATTTTCACTATCTTCAATTAAAGGCGCAATAACATATACTTGATGTCCTTCCTTTAACTCTTTATACATTAGTTCCAAAACATCTTTAATTTCACTATTCTTCTTAACAAAAGTATCAATTTTTTGTCTACCCTTAGGTCTCATTTTAATAGTAGATACATCCATATCTCCAAATATAGTTAAAGCATAAGTTCTAGGTATAGGTGTAGCACTCATATATAAAACATCTGGCTTTACACCCTTATTTTGTAAATTAGCTCTTTGATGAACACCAAATCTATGTTGCTCATCAGTTATAACTAAACCTAAATTATTATAAACAACATCATCCTGAATTAAAGCATGAGTACCAACTACCATTGAAATACTTCCATCCTTTAAACCAGAATATATTCTTAATTTATCTTTTTTAGAAGTAGAACCAGTAAGAAGTTCTATTTTTATATCACTATCATTTATAAAACTAACTAAATTTTTATAATGCTGTGTTGCAAGTATTTCTGTAGGAGCCATTAAAGCACTCTGATATCCTGAAAAGTAATTAGCAAGCATCGCAATAAAAGACACAATTGTCTTACCAGAACCAACATCACCTTGTAATAATCTATTCATTCTACTAGGAGATTCTAAGTCATTAAGAATCTCATCAATTGCTTTCTTTTGATCATCAGTTAATTCAAAAGATAATTTTTTAATAAACTCATCGAGTTTACTTCTATCAATTTCCCTAGTCAAACCATTATTCTTCTTTTTATTTTGCACCTTTAAATAATTAATCTTAAACATAAAAGCAAATAATTCTTCATATTTAAGTCTGATTGTTACTTCCTTTAACTTATCCATAGTTGAAGGATTATGAACAATATTCAAAGATGTCTTTTTATTTAAAAAATTATATTTTTCCAAATAACCACTTGGTATATAATCAGGTATTTCTTTTCCAAACATCAATAAAGCCATATTAATATATGTAGACATATTTTTATTAGTAAGACCAGAAGTACAATGATATACTGGCTCTATTTTTACTTTATTCATTAATGTTTCTAATTTTATATCTGATGCTGTTATAACATTTTTAGCTTTATCTAATTTACCTATAACAGTAACTCCAGTACCAACTGTAAGTTGTGACTTTAAAAAAGCTCTATTAAATATAGAAACTCCAACAACACCAGATGCTGTTACTAATCTAAAATTCATTTTATTAAGTCCAGCTTTAAAGTGCATTAAAATAGGAACACTTTCTATTTTTCCATCTATTATTATTTTTCCCCCATCTTCCACTTCATTAAGATTACATCTTTCAAGAATTTCATAACGAAATGGATAATGTGTAACTAAGTCTTCAACAGTATAAATATTAATTTTATTTAATAAAGAAAGAGATTTAGGACCAATGCCTTTTACATCTTTTAACTGCATGATAGTATCACTTCCTTCTTGGCATATTATAGCATATTTAATCAAAAACTTCTATCAAAAATCGTCATAAATCTACAAAGTTTTTTATTTGAAAAAATTTCCAGCAATTTTTTTCAATTTTTTTATATTTTTTGTTGACAAATATCAAACTTTCGATTAGTATAAGAACTACCAATTCGGAATTAGGCGAATTGGTCGCTAGTATCACACTAGCCAACCCCTTTTTATTCTTTTTGGAAGCTGTCCAACAGGATGGCTTCTTATATAGGAAACTAAAAAAGACGTTTGCCGACGTCTTTTTTTGTGTTTAATTTATATACTACTCTTCATTTTTAGATAGTTTTTCATAATATTGATAACGCTTCATAGCGTTCTTTTTATTTCTATCTAATAATTCTTTAGCGTTTTTATTAAGATTCTTTAAAGAACGATATCTATCTTCACCAAGAATAAACTCTTCGTATTTAGAAAAATCAGCCTTACTATCCATCTTAAATTCTAAACTAGCTGGATTATAATGGAATAATGGGAAGTATCCTGACTCAGTAGCACCCTTCTCTTCATTAATACTATTTTTCATTCCTTTAATTATTCCTTGCGCAATACATGGCGCATAAGCAATAACAATAGAAGGTCCATTATATTCATCAGCTTCTTTTAATACTTTAATAGCTTGATTTGGATTAGCTCCAAGTGAAATAGTACCAACATAAACATGATCATATGTAAGAGCCATTTTAGCTAAATCTTTTTTAGCAGTCTCTTTACCCGAAGAAGCAAACTTCGCAACAGCACCAGTTCTAGTAGATTTAGATGACTGTCCACCAGTATTAGAATATACTTCTGTATCAAGAACTAAAATATTAATATTTTCTTTATTAGCTAAAACATGATCAATTCCATTATAGCCAATATCATAAGCCCAACCATCTCCACCTACTAGCCAGATAGATTTAGGAGAAATAAATTTTTTTAACTTAACAAGCTCAGTAATTTTAGAACTATCAACTACTTCTAATAAATCTTTTGCGGTATTATCATTAATATCTTTAGCATAAGCCTTATATATATCTAACTCACTCTTTTTAACATCTTTAATATTATTCTTTATCAAACTAACAATTCTATTCTTCATAGCCATATCAGCTATTCTCATACCAAAACCAAATTCAGCATTATCTTCAAATAAAGAATTAGCCCAAGGTACAGAATAAGGCATAGAAGGAGTTGAAGCACCATATATAGAAGAACATCCTGTAGCGTTAGAAATAATAAGTTTATCACCAAATAATTGTGTTAAAAGTTTTAAATAAGGAGTTTCTCCACAACCAGCACAAGCTCCAGGAAACTCAAACTTTGGTTTCTTAAACTGACTACCTTTAACCGTATTAGTTGGCATAACATCTTTCTTTTCACTAACCTCATTAAATAGATATTGATATTCCTCATCTTTTTTATCTTCAAGTAAAGCATCTTTCATTTTCATAACAAGAGCTTTAGCGCCCTTTTTACCAGGACAAACTTCACTACATAATGAACACCCAGTACAATCTGGTAAACTAACACCTACTGTAAATTTATAATCTTTATCCTTAATACTAGCTGGAATCAAATTACGACTAACAGATTCAGGAGCATCAATTTGTTCTTTTTCATTTAATAAGAATGGTCTTATAACACCATGTGGACAAACTAAAGAACATAAGTTACATGAAATACAGTTATTAGAATTATAACTTGGTGCCATATCAGAAGAATCTCTCTTATCTAACTTAGATGTACCAGCTTCAAAAGAACCATCTGGTCTCTTAATAAAACTACTTACAGGTAAGCTATCACCTTCCATACTATCAATAGTTTCAAAGAAACTCTTTTGTTTGTTAAAAGACTCAACATAATCAACATATGGAACCTTTACAGGAACAAGCCCATCTAAACTAGCCTCAATTGCCTTAATATTTTTAGTAACTAAGTCGCCACCCTTATTAGCGAACTTAACAGCTAAATTCTCTTTAATTTTACCAAGAGCAAAATTAAAATCAATAATTTTACCAAGTTTAAATATCAATGATTCCATAATTGCACTAATCTTACCAGGAATACCAGCATCTTCAGCCATCTTAGTAGCGTTAATTATAAACATCTTAATATTTCTATCTTGTAAAATCTTCTTATCATGAACACTCATACTAGCTAAAACTTCATCAGGAGTCTTAGTAGTATTTAAAACAAATACACCTTTATTCTTAATTTTTTCTAACATCTTCAATCGTTTCAAATAAGAATCCTTTGTACAAACAATTAAAGAAGCTTTCTCTACATAATAAGTAGATCTAATAGGTCTCTTACCAAATCTTAAGTTAGAAATAGTAACCCCGCCAGACTTCTTAGAATCATACTGAAAATATCCTTGTACATAAGCATTTGTATAAGTACCAGTAATCTTCATAATATCTTTAGAAGCACTAACCATACCATCACTACCAAAACCATAAATCAAGAATTCTATATTATTACTTGGTATTCTAAAAGTCTTATCATACTTAACCGATAAATTAGTAACATCATCAACAATACCTAAAGTAAAGTTATTATGAACTTCTCTAGTATCTAAAAAGTCATATAAACCTTTAATCATAGCTGGTGTTGTATTCTTACTAGATAAACCATATCTACCACCATAAACACTAACCTTAGCGTCTATTTCCTTAATAGTTTTAACAACATCTAAGTACAATGGTTCTCCCGCAGAACCAGCCTCTTTAGTTCTATCTAAAACAGCTATCTTTTTAACTGATTTAGGTAAAGCCTTTAAGAAGTATTTAGAACTAAATGGTCTATATAAATGAACCTCTAATAATCCAACATTTTCATTCTTCTCTTCTATTAAATAATCAATTGTTTCTTTAATAGTCTCACAAACTGATCCCATCGCAACAATTACTTTATTAGCAGTCTTACTACCATAATAATTAAATGGTTGATAATCTTTACCAGTTATCTTATTAATTTCTTCCATATATTTAGAAACAATATCCGGAAGTTTATTATAGTACTCATTTCTAACTTCTGTAGCTTGGAAATAAATATCTTCATTCTGCGCTGTACCCTTAATAACTGGATTATCAGTTCCTAATGCTCTTTCCCTAAATTCATTAAGAGCTCTTTCATCTATAAGGTTTTTTAATTTATTGGTATCAATAACTTCTACTTTTTGTAATTCATGACTAGTTCTAAAGCCGTCAAAGAAGTTAATAAATGGTACTCTTCCTTTTATAGCCGACAAATGGGCAACACCGGTTAAATCCATAACTTGTTGTACAGAAGAAGATGCAAGCATTGCAAAACCTGTAGAACGTGTTGCGTATATATCTTGGTGATCTCCAAATATAGATAAAGCGTGTGTTGCAAGGCTTCTAGCCGCAACATTTATAACACAAGGTAATAATTCCCCTGCAATTTTATACATATTAGGAATCATCAACAATAACCCTTGGCTAGCTGTATAAGTAGTAGTTAAACATCCTGCTTGTAGTGAACCATGTATCATACCAGCAGCACCTGCTTCAGATTCCATTTCTACAACTTTTACAGGTGTACCAAAATAATTAAGTTTACCTTCACTACTCCATTTATCAGTAACCTCAGCCATAGGTGAAGCTGGTGTTATTGGATAAATTCCTGCTACCTCTGTAAAATTATAAGAAACATAACTACATGCCTCATTACCATCCATTATTTTCTTCATAAGTTATCATCCTCCTACTAAAATATATTATATACCAAACCCAGAAAAAAAGTCTACTCTCTAGTAGACTTTAAGAAACATAATTTATATATGAATTTAAACTAGTATCTTTATGAATAGTAATTCTTGGTATCTTAAATTTATCTATTCCTTTAGTAACTTTTCTTCCACCACCAATGAATGCCATTTCAAAACCAGCTTCTTTTAAAACTGAAATTGCATAGTCATTATACTCATAGAATGGAAAACAAAACGCCTTAGTACCAGAAAGTGTTTCCCTGCTTTTTCTCAAATCATCTAATAATAAGTTTTTATCAGAACATTTTAAAGGACTACCCTGTCCGCCAGGACAACGACCAGGCCAATGTAAATCATGAGTATGACTAGCAATTTCCATATATGGAGATTTAAATTGTTCCAATTCGTACCAACTAGATACTAAAAATAATGTAGCGTTAATACCATACTCTTCCAATATAGGAACAAAATTCCAAGCCCTAGCTCCATCATCAATAGTAACTAAAATTGACTTCTCCGGTAATCTAATTTTCCCATCAATAAACTTACCAAGTTCTGTAGTAGTCAAAGTAAAATAATTATTAGATTTCAAATAATTAAATTCTTCTCTTATTTGATTCTCACTATGACAAATAGATTCATTACAAGTATCATCACCATTTAAATAAATAAAATGATAACAAGTAACTGGTACACTAACAGATTCAGTTAAAGTCGTATTACTAGCTTCATGTGTACTTAAAACATCCTCTTTTTTAACTAAATATTCTTCATCATTAAATTCAATAATGTAACCAGCATCATCTAGTTCTATAACTGGAGTATCTAAACCATAATATAATTCATAAACAGCCGTATCATTTTGATACAAAGTAACTTTATCATTAGTAACTATATTATAATTAAATGGCAAATAATTTTTATAACGTAAATCTTTTTTTGAAAGTTCATCTATTTTAGAAACGTCTTGATATCTAACAT
>CAVKJF010000022.1:0-15563 GCA_963656615.1 bacterium
CTATATCTATCATTATTAAATATAATTGTATTTTTATAGTTAGATAATTTTTCACGATACTTATCATATTCTAACGTATTATCTTTTGGATATATTTCATCAACTTTCTTCTTAATCAATTTATATATATCTTTTTGATATCTCGTAAATTTATCAATTTCTTTATTTACATAAGCATTTCTTTCTTTAATAGCATCTCTATGAAATTTTTCTTTCATTTTTTTAGTACCAGATTTAAGTTCTAATTCAAATTCATCTATATGTTTAGTATCTATAGAAATATCTTTATTAATAACTGTTAATCTATTCATTAGTAGTACCTTCACTTTCTTCAAGAATGCTATCATTTAAATATTTAATATGTTTAAGAATTTCTTCA
Source organism: bacterium (assembly GCA_963656615.1). GTDB lineage: Bacteria > Bacillota_I > Bacilli_A > RF39 > UBA660 > CAG-877. The sequence continues at coordinate 380 of CAVKJF010000022.1, forward strand.
TATAATTCAACTAATTCTTCGTTACTTAATTCTAAAATATCAACTATATCTTCATTCATATAATCACACCTTATAATAGAATAAAAGACCTTCAACTGAAGGTCTTACTTTTTTATAAAATACTATGCCTTATCTAATGTACTGAATTGTAAGTTATAAGATACTGAACCTCCAGAAGCATTATCTTCACAGTCAACGTCTTGACCTTCAACCCACATGTAAATTCTAACTTTTGTAACACCTGCTTCTAAATCAAATACTCTTTCATATTTATCAGTAGATATTCCAGCAACAGGGCTATAAATATCTGGAGTAATATCACCAAAATAATTAGCATCAGTAGAATTTAAAGGAATATTAGCAGTATCAGAAATAGCAGCTTTTACACCTTTATAAGCTAGTTTAGAGCCTCCAGCTTGAGAAGTAGTTAAATTATATACGTCAGAAGCATGTTTAACAGCAGCAGCTGTATGTACATCAAAATTTGGTTCCCAAATAACAGCAGGAACAGTACCATCACTCTTTAAAGCTCTAATAGTACCAGCATCAGAACCAACAGTAGCATGTCCTTGTACTACAAAACCAACACGAGAAGCATTTTGAATACCAGTTGCTGTACCAACAGCTCCAACAGTTGAATTAGATGTTAAATATACAGTAGCGGCAGCATTAGTTTGGAAATATAAATCAAATACAACGAAATCACCAGTTGTAGTTGAATTTGTTTCAACACTTTGTGTAGCTGTTAAAATATAATTACCAGCATCATTAGAAGTTACATCACCAACAAACATTTTCATAAATCCAGTTGCGGTATCAATTTCTCCAACTGTAGATGTTGGTTTAATACTAGCAGTTTGTCCAGGTAACTGATTAGTAACACCCGCATATGTTGCACCTGTAATATCATCATTTGAAATTACAGTTTTCCAGGTAACAGCATCTGTTGAAATTTGTAGACCTTCAGATGTAGTAACATTAACATCGATCTCACTAACAGTAACAGTCTTATTAGCAGTAAACCATGCATAAGTACTTGCTGTTAAAATGACACCAGTAAATAAGATCATCAATATTGCTATAAATATTTTCTTACTCTTTTTTCTTTTTTTAGAATTTCTTTTTTCCATATTCCTCTTCACTCCTTATTTATCGACATGTTCTTCTGTGAAATCCATGTGCAATTTAATCTCACCACCAAGCAAATCATTCTTGCACTCAGGATCATCTCCTTCAATCCAAACTACGACAGTATATCGATCCTTACTACTTGGCTTAAAATTCTTTCTCTGTTCGAGAACAGCAATTTTCGATGAAATAAATTTCTTAGTACCAGGCTCTGCTTGACCAGTATCTTTGCTTTTTTTAGCATAAACTGTTCTCTCACCATTACGATAAATCATAATTCGGATAGCCTCATCAACGTTCTTAATAGTATCATCAATATCTATCTCATACCAATAATTGACTTTTTCTTTTCCAGAATTAATCACATAGAAAGTATAAGCAATATAATTATCTCCATTATGACCACCATTTTTTTCTGTATCAATATTATCAGGTAACCATTTAATTGATATATTATCCATATATTCAATTGTATCAGCAGATAACTTTCTTGCCTTGTTTTTTACATTACCATCCTCCGACAAAAATACATTTTTACGATTAGACATATTTTTATCTAAAGAAACAGTAAATCGCCCACCAGCGTAAATGATATACAAAAACAAATAAATAACTGAAATTAATATTAATAATAGTAAAAAAGCAATTTTAACTATTTTAACAAATAGTTTACGCTTATATATTTTTTGAGCTTCTACTTCAACACCATTATTCTTCATAACTTTCACCATTCATTTCTGTTAATGTATCACCCGCCACCTTTCCTACTATGTCTATTTAATTATAATAAACTTTTCGACCTTTAGCAAGACATAAAAATAATTTTTTTTCTTTTCTTACTAAAACAAGTTATCAACAATTTTACTTTACGTCAAAAAAATAGATACATATTATTAATATGTACCTATTCATTACCTTTTAAACTACTAACCATATCAATACTTTTAACTCTTCTAGCTAAATATATAGAAACCAAGTATGAAACTATAAAAGTCATTACACTAGCAAGAATATAAGTACTAGCATTTATATGTACTGAAAAATCAAATGCTTCGTCTAGACATTCTTTAAATAACCAAGAAGTTAAGAAGTATCCAGAAGGTAAACCTATCATTATTGATACAATAGTAATCCAAATATTCTGTTCTATAAAAATATTCTTAATTTTCTTATCCGTAAATCCTAATACTTTTAGAGTAGCAAATTGATACTGTTTCTCACTATAAGATAAAATACCCATATTATAAATAATAATTACACCAAGTAAAACTGCAAAGAAAATAACAAGTATAATCATTTTCTGCATCATAGATAACATAGAAGTAACGCCATCTCTTAAAGCATCTATATCTTGAACAGATTTTACATTTTTAAGTTCTTTAACTCCAGATAAATCATAATTAGTATATAATGAATCAGCCTTATATTTTAAACCTAAACTTTCCATATATTTTCTAGTCATTGTAACATTTTGATTCTGTGGATCTTTATTAAAACCAACAATTTTAGATTTATAATATGCCTTATTACCATATACATGCCAAGTAAGTGTATCACCTACTTTATATCCTTCACTATCAGCCATTTTATAAGTAATATAAACACCATCATCACTATCTAATTTTATAAATTTATCTTCATCATTTTGGAACTTAATCATATCATTACTATCATCAACAAAAATAGTATGTGTTATTCTTTTTCCAGATTTGTTCTTTACTTCTATTCCTAATGTCTGACTAGTATTATTACCATATTTATCTTCTAATACTTTAATCTCCTCATCAGAAATATTTTCTTTTAAACTTAACTTATAATCAAAATTGTATAAATCATCAAATTGTAACTTAATAAAATGATTCATACTATTAAGCATTCCAAAAGCACAAACTATCAAAGTACAACAACCAACAATACCAAATACCCCTGTTATAGTTCTAAATTTATTTCTAATAACATCTCTTAAATTCCATTTAGTTGAAAAACCAAGACGTTTAAAAATTCCCTTTGTTGTAATACTTAAACTACCAGCTTTAACACTAGGTATTTCATTTCTTAAGGCCTCAGCCGGATTCTTATCAAGTTCTCTTCTACAAGTAAAGTAAGCAATAATTGAAATAGTTAAAACTACAAGGAAAGCCATTAAATAACTTTCAGGAACAATAACTGGTACTCCATTAGGAACTTCAAAGAATGACATTTCTAAGTTTAAAAATACACTACCAATAAAATATCTTCCAAGTAGTATTCCACAAATAGAACCAAGTAAAGAAACCCAGAAAGCATAACCGATGTAATGCAAAACCACTTTTCTATTTTTAAAACCTAAAGCTTTTAAAGTACCAATTTGTAATTTTTGTTTTTTAATTACTCTAGCCATTGTTGTTATAACAGAAAGTAAAGCGATAAATAAAAATAGTCCAGAGAATATTCCTACATAAGCACTACCCTCATCTATTTCACCCTGATACATAAGATAAGACGAAGTATCTTCTATTTTAATTATTGCTAAAGCACTTGAAACATTATCTTCTATATCATTTTTAACACTTTCTACATTACTTTTCTTATCAACATCAACCATGATGTAATTATATGGAATATACTCTAAATAATTAAATCCCTCTAAAGTAACATCTCCATACATCATTTTTTCCATTTGTTTTAAATATAAATTCTTAACGTAATCTTCTGGTATTTCTTTATATGAAAGATAAACAAAACCAAAGATATTTCTATCAGGAACTATATCAGACTCATTTTTTACATCATATATATGATCTGGTACATTAATCAATCCGAGTATTTTCTCTTCTAATACAAATGAGTCATACTTAATCTTAATAGTATCTCCTACTTTAAGATTATTATTATCTGCATAAAATTTATCTACCCAAACACCTTTCTTATTAGGATCAAATTTTTCTCCCTCAAAGACATAAAATTTAGAAATATCATTAGATTCAATAAAGCTAACTAAATAAAATTTATTCTTATCATCAGCATCAATTCCATTAATAACTAATTTTGCCTCAGCATTATTAACATGATCTAAAGATTTAACCTTTTTTAAATCATCTTTACTAAAACCAGTACCTAATACATTTAAATCCTGTAAATTATTTTTCGTATAAAAATTATCAGCAGCATTAATCATACCAGCCATATATGCTTCAATTCCAACATATACCATAACACCAATAAGAACCATTAAAAATATAGTTAAAAATTGCGATTTATTTTGTGAAATATCGCGCCACATTTTTCTTCTTAACATACTACCATACAACCTCATCTATATCTTTAGGTTTTTTATTTAATTCATTACTCTCAACTTTTCCATTTTTTAAACGTATAACTCTATCAGCAACTTCAGCAATTAATGAATTATGAGTAACAATAATAACTGTATTTTCACCATTATTGGCATCACATTGTTCTTTTAAAAGTTTTAATACTTCTACTCCAGTCTTAGAATCCAACGCTCCAGTTGGCTCATCACATAGTAATAATAATGGATCTTTTGTTATAGCTCTAGCAATAGAAACTCTTTGTTGTTCTCCACCAGACAATTGATTAGGAAATTTATTATAATGACTAGAAAGTCCTACTTGCTTTAAGATATCTTTAGCCTTTTTAGGCTTTTTAACTATATCATTAACAATTTGTACATTTTCCAAAACAGTAAGTGTTGGTAATATATTATAAAATTGAAATATAAATCCAACATCCTCTGCTCTATAATTAGTAAGTTCACTATCAGTATAATTAGAAATAATCTTATCTCCTACCTTAATAGTACCGGACGTAACTCTATCCATTCCTCCAAGTAAATTTAAAAGTGTACTTTTTCCTGCTCCAGATGGTCCCAGTATAACAACAAATTCACCCTTATTGATATTAAAACTGACACCATTTAGTGCATTAAACTTAGTATCACCAACAACATAAGTCTTTTTAACATTTTTAAAACTAATTAATTCTTCCATAACATACCCTTTCTAAATATGATATTTTTCTCACATTTCGATATAATTATAACTAAATAATATTTGTAAATCAACAAAAATATGATAAAAGTCTCATATTTTATTGAAAAAATTATTTATAAAATGTATAATTTGTAACAAAAGGACGTGATAAAATGTCAGAAACAAGAATACCTAAACAAAAAAGATCCATAGAAAAAAGAAATAAAATAATATCTGAAGGATTTAAACTCATGTGTGAAAAAGGATATTATAATATTAATACAAATGATATAGCTAAATATGCAGGAGTATCAACTGGTATTATCTATCAATATTTTAATGATAAGAAAGAAATATTTATTGAAGGTATAAAAACCTATTCAGATAATATCATGTTTCCAATATTAGATGTATTAAAGAATAATGATGTAAAAATTGATAACTTAGAAAAGCTCCTAGATCAAATGTTAGACATTTTTATAAAGAAACATACTTTATCTAAAAAAGCTCATGAAGAAATGGTTGCGATGTCACACTTAGATTCAGATATTGCTGATATATTTCATAAAAGAGAAATTGATACAACTAAAGCAATAATTGAAACGTTAAATGAAAACCATATAACAACAGAAAATCTATTTGAAAAAGTCCATATCATCATCGGTATAGTTGAAAACTATTGTCATGAAATTGTATATCATCATCATCAAACAATGAACTATGACATTATGAAAAAAGAAGTAATTAAAATCATTACCAATATTTTAACAAACTAAAAAGGATATCTATATCTAAATAGAATATCCTTTTATTTTTACATCATTAACTGGTTGCATATCAAGAATACCTGCTACCTTTTCAACATCGCTACGACTAAATAAAGTACTTGCCTTTTTTATCAAACTAGAAAGTTCTTCATCACCGAAATCAAACACGCTTAAATCATTTCGACTATCATTAACATCATCCATATTAGTACTAGTTTCTAAAGGTAAAACAATATCAAAGCTATTACCCAAATTAGTCCAAGCATCAATATCAGTAAATAAAGATAATTCATTCTCATCAATATCTAGAAAATCAAAAGTAGACCATTCACTTTCCCTAGCTAACAAAGCTAATAATTCATCATCATTCTCTGCTTCACTATTAGTACCATTATCGTCATCATCAAAAAAATGTTCATCAAGTTCACCAAACTCATCAAATCTATCAATATCAGATATACCAAATTCACTTGTAGACGAAAATTTAAAATCCATCATAATAAGCACCAATCCCTTCATAAATTGCAGTGCCTATTTTACCATAAAAGCTCTTATTTGTCAATGAAAGCAACCATTTGTAACTATCCAAATCTATATTCTTTTTGTATTCATTCTTTCGCACTATTCATCAAAACACAATATAAATGTACGAAGGTTATATTTTTTCTAAATCCGTCGAATTCGATGGATTTAAAATTAAGGTTATAAATTGACTACCAAATACCTAAAAATTCTAAAGTTATTTTATTACTAAGTAAATTTCTTATAAACAAAAAGAAACCCTGTCTGAGTTTCTTTTATAATCATCTTGGTGCTCGTATCCGGACTTGAACCGGAACTCTATCGCTAGAAGTAGATTTTGAGTCTACCGCGTCTACCAATTCCGCCATACGAGCAAGACAATCTAATTATAGCAACTTTTTAATTAGACATCAACATTTTTTATTAAACTTCTACTTCTTCTTTATATTTAGAAGTATATAAATCAGTCTCATCAGAGTCTTCTTTTTCACTTTCTTCAATAAAACTATTCATATCAGGTAAATCATCTATAGTAGATAAACCAAAGTAATCTAAAAATTCACTAGTAGTTTCATATAAAATAGGTCTACCAGGCAAATCACTTCTACCAACCTCTTTTATAAAACCTTTCGCAACAAGCTTTCTAATTATTTGTGTAGAACCAACACCTCTCATAGAATCAACTTGTATTCTAGTAACAGGTTCATTATAAGCAATAATTGCTAAAGTTTCTAAAGCAGCCTGACTTAAAGTATTAGTTTCAGGATTTTCAAGTAACTTTTGATAATATTCACGATGTTCATACTTAGTAGTTAATTTAAATCTATTACCTAAAAAATCTATTCTAAGTCCTCTAGATTCATCTTCATAATCATGTTTAAGTTCAAACAATAATTCTTTAGCTTCACTCTCTTCTATTTTTAAAACATCTTCTATTTGATCTAAAGTAAGACCTTCTTCACCCACAACAAATAAAAGACCTTCCAAAACTGCTTTCTTCATATTCTACACCGCCTCACAAATAATATCATCAAAAGTATCATTTTGACTAATCTTAAGTTCCTTATTCTTAGCCATTTCTAATATTGCTAAAAAAGTCGCAACTACATACTCTCTAGAAACAACTGGAAAAAGTTCAAAAAATGATATTTTTTTCTTATTCTTTAATATTTTCTTTATCTCATACCTTCTAGAAGAAACAGATATTTCATTAACTGTAATCTTAGTTTGTAAAGGTTTATTATCACTTTTTCTTTCTAAGAACTTTTTAAATGCATCAACCAAGTCATCCAATGTAACATCAGTCGTAATAGCTGTATTTTCTTCTATATAATTTCTTATATTTTCAGGTGACTTAGTATATATTTCTTTTCTTAAATTTTCTTTATCCTGAAAAACCTTAGTTATCTCCTTATAAGCTTGATATTCCAACAACCTATTTACAAGTTCTTCTCTAGGGTCTTCCTCTTCTCCTTCTTCATTCTTAACATTTGGAAGTAACAACTTAGATTTTAGTTCTATAAGTTCAGAAGCCATAACTAAATATTCAGAAGCAATTTCCAAATTAAGTTTTTCCTGTAAATCCAAATAATTCATATACTGTTCTGTTATTTTTTCAATTTCAATATCCATTATATCCATCTTACTTTCTTTAATAAGATGAAGCAATAAATCCAATGGTCCTTCAAATTCATTAATTCTAAAATCCATGTTATCACTCATTTCTAACTTATATCCATTACAAGTATAACAAATTTTTAACATTAATAAAAATATATTTTTCTTTTTTCCTAAAAAGTTTATAATATATTTAGGTGATTTTATGAAACAATTTACAATGCGTGATGAAAGTTTTACGTGTGAGAACTGTCACAAGGAAGTAAGCCCTTTAGGTTACACAGCTAGAGATCATTGTCCATACTGTTTATATTCAAAACATGTAGACATAAATCCAGGAGATAGACAAAATCCTTGTAAAGGATTATTAAAACCTACTGGTATTGAAAAATATAAAGATACATACAAAATTCTTTATAAATGTGAAAAATGTCATAAAGACCATAAAAATATTATCGCAACAGATGATGACATGGAAAAAATAATAGAAATATCAAAAGTCAACTAATAATAGTTGACTTTATTTTTTATACATTTATTTTAACAGCATTAGTAGTATATCTATTACCTTGATTATCATTTATATAAAATAATACATAATATTCCTTATTAACATCAAGATTTCTAAATTCAAGTTCGAATTTTTTAGATAAATCAAATTCAAAACCATTCATAGTACCAGAACTTTCCCAGTTAGTAGTATAATTACCAGCATCATCAAAAATCTTATAAGAAAAGTTCCATAATTGTACTATCTTAAAATCTTTAAGATTATAACTTATTTTAGGTGCTACTAAGTCATTATCATTAGAAATAATTGGCACAACTGAAGATATATATCCTTTAGGATGATCTTTATCAACAACAAACTCAATATAAGCTGATTTCATTTCAAAATTATCAGAAATACTGTCACCCCAGTTTTGTAATACTGATGGAATCAAATACTTAACATAATCTTTTCCTTTTTCAGATTCCATTACAGTTAAATAAACCGTATCAGTATCATCAGAAGCAACAAAACCTTTCTTTGAAATAGTTGTACTAAAAGTATTACCAGAAACAGATACATCAGTACCTTTGAATCTAGGAATATAATAATTATTATCTGCCTTTTCAAAAATAACATAACTTGCTGAACTATAGTTTTCAGCAACATCACTAGGTACAGTAACGCTAACAGTATTATTTTTTTCAACAGGAACATTATCACTAAGTTTCCAATTACTCATTTTATTTCCTGTAAGTCTAGAAGAAAAATTAGTAATAAAATTAGTATATTCTTTTGCAAAGTCAAATCCTTTATATAAAGCAATCATTTCATTTATATATTGTTTATTTTCATATGGGAAATATATTGATACTCCATAAGTACTTTTTAAGTCAGTAGTTTGATGTACAACAAATTCATCAAGTACCCTTTGTAAAGACTCTATTTTATTAGAATATTTATCGGGCATTTTATCAACAAGATCATATAGGTCAACTAAGTCATAAGATGAATTAATACTAACTTTTCCAAATGATTTAGCTGAATTTCTTGTACGAGAAACCGTTGAATAATCTATTGTTAAGTTATCATCAACATCTTTAAATAAATCATTTAATTTATTTTCTACATCACTAGCCTTTGAAAGATCAAGTAATGATAAAGTAATTCCTTTTACCCCAGAAGATTTTTTATAAAAACTTCCATAATGATCAATTATAGACATTCCCATATCAACAGTACTTGTTTTACTAGTAACATTAGAAAGAAATGAATAATCCCAGCCAAGACCAGGCTCTACCTCTTGTGAGGCTAACATATAATTTGCATAATCAGATAATACATCAGCAACCTCAACACTAGACATTAAACAAGCATCAAAACCTATCATTTCTAGCTTTTTGCCATTAAATTTACTATTACCTAATCCTTGTTTAAGCTTAGCCAAAGTTAAAGAACCAACATAATTTTCATCCATTCCATAACCATAGATAGGTCCACCACCATGATCCCAAAGAATCAAACTATATTTTGAAGACTTAAACTTATCATGACCATAATTTAAAAATTTTGTTAAATTGTCAGGATCCGTCATACTGCTTCTTTCATATTCCTCTAACTTAACAAGACCTGAACTTGTCACTTTAAATATAGCGTTTTTATCATCAGGAATTTCTCCATTAATCCATTTTTTAGCTCCACCAGTATAAATTAAAATATTAACATCATCAAAGTCTACACCAGAAGACTTAATCTCTTCAATATCCGAACTAGCCGCAGCATATTGAGACTCCAAATCAGATCCTATCATATAAATCATTATTGTTCTCTTACCAGAAAGAAGAGTTGGTACATCAAATACAAAAATCAAAATTATAACAGCAACAACACAAGCCGCAATAATACCAAATTTATTAAATTTCTTATTATTAGTACGATTATTGTTAATATTAGGTGCAACACCAATATTTAAACTTTGATTAGGATTATACTGTCCATATCCAAATCCAGTATTATTACTATTATTTCCATTCAAATTATTAAAAACATTGATATTATTCTGATTATTAACACTTACATTATTATCAAAACTCTGAATATTATTAGTACCCTGATAATTAGAAGTACCAGTAGAATTAAATCCAGTATTTACATTATTTTGATTAGCATTACTCTGAACATCAATATTTTGATAACCAGTACCAGAAAAAGCACCAGAAGAATTATTACCAGTATCAGTAGTATCACTACTACCTTGAGTATTCATATTAGCAATATTAGAATTAATATCATTGACATTAAAATCATTATTAGATGTACCCGTATTATTAGCACCATCAGTAGAATATCCAGTAGGATTATTTAATTGAATATGACTATCACTAAAAACATCAGTAAAACCATCATTACCCTTATTACTAACATTACTTGGAGTACTTACAGTAGAACCAGTATCAGCTGTAGCTATCTTTCCACCACAAAAAGAACAAAATACACTACCATCTTTATTTTCAGAACCACATCTATTACATCGCATTCAATTCACCTACTTTATTATCTAATAATATAATATCATATTTTTTCAGGAACCAAAACAAAAAGAGATAACTATTCACTAAAATAATTAATCTCTTGGTTTAAAAATAAGAGCAAATATAAATGAAAATATAATAGCTGAAGTAATACCAGTAGCTGTCAAATCAAACATTCCCATTAAAATACCAACTAGTCCTTGACTATTAGCTTTAGCTAAAGCACCATGAATTAAAGAATGACCAAAACTAGTAATTGGAACTAAAGCACCACCACCAACTGTTTTAATTATACTATCGTACCAACTAAAACAGTCTAAGAATGCGCCAAATATCACCAAAATACTTGTAATATGTCCAGGTGTCAATTTACTATTATCCAGAATAATCTGTGAAATCATACAAATAAATCCACAAAATAGAAATGAATTAATAAGTAACAACTACACCACCTCCAAACTAATAGCGTGAGCAATAGAATTAATATTTTCTTTCTGATACAAAAGTGTTGGAGAAAACAAAGCACCAGTCGCAACTAATAAAACTCGTTTTATTTTTTTACTCTTTAATTGATTATAAACATAACCATAATTAACAAGAGCACTACAAACAGGACCAGAGCCACCCGCTAAAACCTCTTTTTGATTTTCTAAATCATACAACAAAACTCCACAGTCATTATAATTATCATTTAAATCTAAATTATCTTTAGTAAGCATATAATCTTTAACAATATCTTTACCATAACGTCCTAAGTCACCAGTTAAAATTAAATCATAATAATCAGGATCTCTACCAGTTTCTTCAAAATGTCTTTTTAAAGTATCAATAGCACTAGGTGCCATTACTCTGCCCATGTCATTAGGATCATTTTCTTCCATATCAATTATTCTTCCCAAAGTAGCTGATTCTACTCGTACCTCACTCTTTTCATTTGTAAGTAATATAGAAGCAGCTCCTGTTGCCGTAAAAGTTGCACTTCTAGGTTTAGGTGCACCATATTCAGTAGGATTTCTAAATTGTTTTTCACTACTCATATTATGAGAAGATACGACACATAAAGCATTATTAGCCTGTTTACTCTCAATAAAATTAGAAGCTATTATCATTTCTAAAACACTACTACTACAAGCACCATATACACCTATAAAACCTTTTCCATAATTAACTGTTCCATAAGTAGAAGCTGTAATTTGATTAAGTAAATCACCAGAAATCACTAAATCAAACTCATTTTTTAATACTCCAGACTTTTTTACTATTAAACTAAGACAATCTTTAACTAATTTTATCTCTGCTTTTTCCCAAGAATTTTCACCAAAATATAAATCATTATAAGTCTTATCAAAATATTTTCTTAAAGGTCCTTTTTTCTCATATGGACCTGCTACAGTAGACGTTTCTTTTATATAAACATTTTCATATTTAAAGGTCATGATCCACCTCCTATAAGAAATCTAATCATTCCAAAAAACCAAGCTGAAACAACTCCATATAAAATTACTGATCCAGCTAATTTAAACATATTAGAACCAAGTCCATATATAAAACCTTCTTTTCTATAATCAAGTGCAGCACTAGTCATAGAATGAGCAAATCCTGTAATAGGTATTAATAAACCAGCTTTAAATTTTGTAACTAACATATCAAAAAAACCTAAAGCTGTAGATAAACTAGCAACAAAAATCATAATAATAATCATATAAGTAGAAGCATCAGTTCTAGATATATGAGACAAGGAACATAACCCTTCTATTATAGTTTCCCCTAGTAAACCAACAATACCTCCTACAATAAAAGCAATAATAGCGTTACCTACTCTATTTTCTTCTGCTTTATGCATATCCGCAATTTTTTTATAAGTTTTTTTATCCATATCACATCACCAGTAATATTTTTACCAGTAATTAAAAATTAATACAAAAAAACTCAAGATTTCTCTCAAGTTTATAAATTACATCTTAATTTTTCTAAAATTTTACCTTCTTTTCTAGAAACTTGTACTTGACTAATACCAAGTTCATGACTAGTCTCACTCTGTGTCATATCTTCAAAGTATCTTGCTAAAATTAAATGTTTTTCCTCTTTAGGTAATTTTGAAATTTCCCTTTTTAAATCTAAAACTCTAGGATCAGTTTCTTTATCAAATATTGAAACAGAATTATAAAGTTCAACATTTTCATCATCAAAACTATAATCTAAACTCTTAACATCTAACATCGCAACTCTAGCTTCTTCTATTTTTTCTTCATCTACTTCTAAAAATAAAGAAATTTCTGTAGTACTTGGTTCTCTTCCAAGTTTTTGACTCATCTTTTCTTTAACTTTTTCAATACTCTGACTAAGTTTAATTAAATCTCCCGATACTTTAACAAGTCCCGATTCTCTTACATATTTTTTAACTTCACCCTGTACATAATAATATGCATAAGTTGAAAACTTAGTACCTTGACTACTATCGAAATTTTGATATGCATTAATTAATCCAATCATTCCTACTTGATACAAATCATCTCTATCAAAATAATTTGTATATCTTTGAATAATACCATATACTAAACCTTCATAATTTAGTAACTCTTCCATAGTCTCCTCTCTTAAATACTAAAACATTTTAAAGCTTCTATTTCATCATTTACATAAAATAATCTATTATCTTTAATATTTTTAAATACATTCTTAATACCATAAATAACTACTTTTCCATAATTTAAAAATATTTCTATTATTTTACTTTGTATTTCACTAAATATATCTTCATCAATATTATTAACATCTTTAAAGTCAAACACAAAATAATGCATACCCTGACCATATAACAAATAGTCTACTTCTTCATTAAACTTATAAAAAGTATTACTAGTCAATTCCCCTTCTAACTTTACTATAGTCATCCCTTTAACAACACCAAAATCCATTTCTAACATGAATCCACCTCTCTACTATAATATAAGTAGAAAACTAATTTTTATCTACATTTTCGACAAAACCTGTCAAAATATTCGTTCGACATAATTCAACATGAAAAGGAAAGAAACCTTTCCTTAATATTAATTCTATTCAACAACATACGGATCATCTACAGTACCAATTCCATCTGTTGTCTTGGTCCCAGGTGCAAGTGAAACGACAGGCCGCACGCCGACGGTCGAGCTGACGCCGCGGTTGCCGTACATGCCGCCGTGCAGGCTGCCGCACAGGAACGAGATGACGTCGAAGCCGACAGCGTCGTTGCGGTCGAAGTAAGAAGGCGACAAAGTCCAGTACATTTGACCCGTATATAGATAATACTTATAGTTTGTACTATATCCACCTGCTAATATTACTTCATCTGCCGTTAATAGTCCTACTGGATAAGTTAAAGCTCCATTTCCTCCTGATTCAGTTGATACTGTAAATCCATCCCTACTTTCATTTGGACATTCTACACTTGAACCTTTTATAGTCCAACTCCTATTGTAAGCACTAAAATATGAATAACCAGTTCCAGCATCTGTATCTTTACCTACTAGTGAGCCTTTATACAATGTCCTATCATTACAAAAGATAGTATCTTCTAGTTTGCTAGTATAATTAGTCATATTATTCTTATACCATGTATCTAGTGTCTTTTTCATAGTTGAATCTGTTGTATTTGTAAACATTTCATCTTTGGCATCTTCTATATCTTTTCCTGATGAGAGTGTCAGATAATAAATATATGAACTATCACCAAAGTAATGGATATAGTAGACTTTACTACATACTCCTGTTGTATTTAGACATGTATAATGATATTTCTTAGCTGCCGTTGTTCTATCTGTTGACCAGGTATTTACAGACGTATATGTATCGGTTAAGGTATAGTTAGTTCCATCCCAGATAACATCATTTCCATATAGGAAATTAAATGTTCTATCATAAGTAATTTGATAATTACTAGTTCCTGTAACTTGATATTTACCATCACATGTTGTACTTGTTAAGTCCTTACATACATAATAGTTTTTATATGTACTATAATTTGTATACCAGTCAACTTTCTTTACAGTTACGGCATCAGTAAGACTATATGTACCATCACCATTATCTGTTATAGTTTTACCTAGTGTTATAGTTTGCGTATTCGGATCAGTTACTCCTCCAGATAAAGATAATGTATATTGATAACTACTAGTC
>CAVKJF010000023.1:0-15082 GCA_963656615.1 bacterium
CCTTACTTCATAGTAAACTATGCAGCTTTATAGATATAATGGTCTTACCCAACATATTACAAATTAGTCAAGTTCACAAAACTTCATATACTTATTTTCACCAAACATAAGCTCTCTAAAATATGAAAGAATTGTTACTACTACTAATAACATTTAAAAAATATAAACATAGTATAGTAAATTTATAAGAATATTTCAAGTATTTTTTATTAAACTTCACTAATATAATCTAAAAGTCTTAAGAACAAACTAATATATTCTTTAGAAAGATTTTTATTTTTTAACTTTCTAATCGCAATTCTCTTTTTCTTTAAAGGTAATTCTCCAAACATAATATCCGCAATTTCTTCTTTTAAATATGTATCTATTTTTAAATCTAATAAAACACTATTAACATCATCATTAATTAATCTCATTGCGTCTATTTCAATATCTTTACCTTTACAATTTATTGTTAATTGACCTATACTTGGACAATTTTTAATTTCAACAATAAAGTCCGTTCCATCAACATAACTAGTTAAATCTATTTTTTCATTATTAAAATATGCCGCTACATTCTCAGCTTGTTTAGTATTTCTAAATACCATTTTATAATTTCTTTTTTCAGGTACTATACCAGATTTACCTTCTACAGATCTAATAATAACTGTATAGTTATTTCTTAAGTAGTTATAATCAATAGAAGTCTTTAAGAAATATCCTTCTTTATATAATGCCGTAACACCATCATCTTCATACAAAGTATATGTATTACTTATACCAGGGAATATTTGTATCTCTAAATCAGTAGGAATACCTGTATTATTATAATCACTTCTATTTGATAAAGGTATTATGGAACCAGCATGGGCAAACACTGGATAATCTTCTTCTTTAAAGAAGGAAACATATTTCTTATTACCAGGGAACTTTTTACCAGTAATAAAGTCATACCAAATACCATCAGGTATAAAGAATCTATGAAGAGTTCTGTTCATGACTGGATCTAACTTTTCAAGTATTGGGCAAACTAATAACTGTGATCCAAAGTAATATTGATTTCTATATAAATCATCATCATAAACCCACATATAATTATAATAAAACGGTTGAACTAAAGGTATACCAGATTTTGTATAATTATAAGCTTCCGTATATAAATAAGGTATTAACCTGTGTCTTAATCTTAAATAATCAGCCGCAATAGACTCAATTTGTGCATTCCATAACCAAGGTTCCTTTTTATAATAAGGCCCTCTAGCACCATGAAATCTAAGTATTGGACAGAAAGTACTTAACTGTAAATATCTTACATAAAGGTCTCCTTCTTCAATACCACCATGGTTACCAGCAACATCATGACTCCACCAGCTAACGCCTATATTAGAGGCATTCAAATACATAAATGGTAATTCTTTTAATTTTTCCCAACTGATTTCACTAGAGCCACCATATAATATTCCATATCTATGAGCCCCGTAAATACCATTTCTAGATAATAACATACCTCTCTTACTTACATTTCTCTTAGAATCTAAATATAAATAATGACTAGTAGCCCAAAGATTACTAATATTATTTTTATCACCATAATAATCATTCCAGAAGAAGTCTACTCCATAAGCCTCTAAAGGATGTAAGAACATTTTAAACATAACATCTAGTAACTTAGGATTTAAAGGATCAAATTGAATAATACTATTATCATTAATACCTAAATATTCACTTGCCTGTTTATAATAAGTCTCAAATGGATAAATACCTTCAGTTGGATTAATACATAAACCTACTCTAATACCACGAGCATGAAATTGATCAATCATCTTTTTAGGATCAGGAAACAATTCATTATTAAATGAAAAACCAGATTTTAATCCTTGCACATCACCAATATTTCTATAATGCCAGTCATTATCAAAAAGCATAACAGATAAAGGTATTCTTTTCTTTTCAAAACTACGAATTAAATCTTTAATTGAAGTATCATCATATGTAACATTTCTACTCCACCAGTTACCTAAAGCATATCTTGGAATAAGCGATGGAAAACCAGTCATTTTAAAATAATCAGATAAAGCATGTCTAAAATCTTTATCATACATAAAAACATATATATCAACATGATCCTTTGGTGGATCAGCTAAAGTACCATCTTCCATTATTATCTTATTGTTAGAGTCATCAATAGAAGCAAATCCATCTAGCGAATATAATCCTTTAGTAAAAGGTGTATCAACATCAACACTAACTAAATTTCCCTTCAAGTTTCTAGCCTCAGGATGTCCAACATACCAGTCTTTATTTCTATCTCGTTCACGACTTATTAAAGTTATTTTTAAATTACGCATCGGATCTACTTTACTACCAATAAAACTTTTTTCTTTAGCATATGTTAACGAAAAACACTTAGTAGTAATTTCTATAAAATTATTATCTTGTCTAACCTCCGGATTAACAGTACCAATATCTCTTCTCAAAACTAATTGTGTTGGTCTATCAACAAATTGACCAGATGGGGAATATTCAAGCCTTACCAATCTATCACTAAGCACAGAAATACGGTAAAACTTTCCCGCAAAAGAAGTCTTATCGTTACATTTAACTCTTGTATAATCAACTTCAAATTGTTTTCCGATTGGATACATACCAACACCTCTTATTATTCTAGTAACATAATATCACAAATTAATTAATATTCCAAGAAAAAAAGGACTTAATAAAGCGTTTTAACACTCCATAAGCCAATTTTAATTATCTAAAAACTCGGCATAATATTCTTCGAAAGAAATATCATTTTCATATATATATTTAGCTATCTTTTTACCAACATATCTATAATGCCAAGGTTCACTCCTAAAACCAGTAATATAAGCATTAGCCTTAGTAAATCTTAAGATAAATCCATATTTATATGCGTTATCCTTCATCCATTCATATTCCTTAGATTCAGCAAACACCTTACTACTAGCACTACCTATATCAAAGGCAAGACCAGTTTGATGTTCAGAAAATCCCGGCAAAGCAACATATTTACTAACATAGCCTTCACCATATAAATCTTTATATGTATTACAAATCTTTTCTTGATCCTGATAAGATCTATAACTGGAATTAATTACTAATTCTAATCCTTCTTTTTTAGCAGCATCATACATATTTTTAAATGCCACAACTGCTTCTCTACTACCTTCTTGCACCTCATCATTACAATACTTCTTATCAAACTTAACTATATCATCAGGCACAAAATCTTCACCTAACTTATAATGTTTATTAACAAGCATATCTGTTGAAAAAGATGTAACATTAACAGGCTCAACATAATCATCTGTATCCATACTCAAATTAACAAATAATACTGTAGTTTCCTCATCTTCACCAGTTTCACTAGAATACTTAACATAACGATCATAATATTTTAACTTAGCATAACTAAGACTATAAAACTCTTCTAAGTACTTTATTTTATCTCGTTTCGCAAATTCACTAACATCATTATCATTACCATGAGCAAGTATTAAAGAAATATTACTGTTACTATAACCTTTATCAATTAAAGTATTAATATTCTTAATAATATTTTTTTGATTCTGATACTTTATCTTTGAATAACTATCTAGATTAGCATCTTTATAATATTTACTCTTAAAAGCCGCATTCAAAGTATCTGAATATTCATAAGATTTAATAACGTCCTTTTTACCAAGTAATAAAATATTCTTACTAGCATCCCTATCATAACCAAGTTTAGTAATATCTTTTACTTGATAAGAATAAAATAAAAAAACACCAAGAAGAACTAAAATTATAATAAATATAATTTTTAAAATAACAATAAAAGGTTTTTTCAGTTTTAGTTTTCTCTTTTTTGCCAAGTACACCAGCCTCCATTATTAAAATAATTATAACACAAAAATTCTCATAAATATGATAAAATATTTGATATGGTGATGTATATGGAAAACCCTTTTAAATATAGTAACAATAATAAAAGATATCATACTCTAGATTATTATTACAAAAGTAAATTTAATCAAAAAGTTTTTAAAGTTAGTTTAGACGCTGGATTTAGTTGTCCAAATATTGATGGAACTGTAGGTTATTCTGGCTGTATATATTGTTCTAAACTAGGTTCAGGTGAATTTGCTGGTAACAAAAATGAACCAATTGAAGAACAATTTATCAAGATTAGAGACATGATGTTATTAAAATGGCCTAACGCTAAATACATTGGCTATTTCCAAGCACATACTAATACTTATGCTCCTGTTGAAAAATTAAAAGAACTACATAATAAAATTTTAAGTCAAGAAAATGTCATTGGCCTAAGTATCGCAACAAGACCAGACGCTATAACTGATGAATGTTTAGACTACTTAAATGAACTAAATAAAAAAACGTTTTTAACAGTAGAACTAGGGCTTCAAACTACAAATGAAAAAACATCTAAATTAATAAATAGATGTCACACTTTAAAATGTTTTGAAGACATGGTAAAAAAACTACGTAAAAGAAATATAAATGTAGTTGTTCATATTATCAATGGTCTGCCTTATGAAACTAAAGAAGATATGTTAAACACAGTAAAATATTTAAATAGTTTAGACATTCAAGGCTTAAAAATACACATGTTAAGTATATTAAAAGATACTGCTTTAGAAAAAATGTATGAAAAAGATAAATTTAAAATGCTAACTAAAGAAGAATATATTGATATTGTAATAAGCCAATTAGAATTATTAAGACCAGAAATAGTCATTCACAGAATTACTGGAGACCCTAAAATAGATGATTTAGTTGAACCTTCCTGGCTAACAAAAAAATTCTGTGTATTAAATGATATTGATAAAGAATTAGTTATAAGAAATACATATCAAGGAAAATGTGTAAAGTA
Source organism: bacterium (assembly GCA_963656615.1). Lineage (GTDB taxonomy): Bacteria > Bacillota_I > Bacilli_A > RF39 > UBA660 > CAG-877. The sequence goes on from CAVKJF010000023.1 coordinate 4,877, forward strand.
AAGTAAAACCCAATGTAAAATTATTGTTTTTTTTCTTATAAATAAAGACATTACTTAAAAGAAAAGATAAAATAATAATAGGTGTATTATATGAAAGATTTAAGTAAAGCACAAAGAAAAAAGAAAAATATGACCCTAATCATAGTATTAGCTATTATAACACTAATATTTGTAGGATCTTTTTTGGCTTACAGACAATACACCCATCAACAAAATGACAAAATACACCTAGAAAAAATACAATTAGAATACAAGAATCTTTTCAAAGAAAATGAGCCTAATGATAATCTTACAATAGCTAAAGTTCAGTCTATGAAAAATGAAACTCAAAAAATAAAATTATATAAAAACGAAACTCAAAAATTAATAAATGATCTAACTGAACTAGAAAATTACTTATCATTAAAAGAAGAAGCATTAAATTATTACAATGGAACAATAATGAATTCTACTGTTACAACAAAAGATATAAATAAGCTAAAAAACAAAAATAAAAAATTAAATAGTAAATATCAAAAGTATATAGAAAATTACATTATTGATTTAGAAAGTCAAAGATCAAATATTGATACGGAAGAAGAAAAAATAAAAGCTTTATATACAGATGATACTAAGACGATTCTAAAAGACAACATCACTATAAATGATATTGAAGCTATTAGACTAAGTTTAAATACACTTCCACAAGAAGATATTAAAAAAGAAGGAAATACATTTTTAGATAACGCATTAAACATCATAAGTGAAAGAGAAACACAAGCTATAGAAGCTGAAAAGAAAAGACAAGAAGAAATTAAAAATGCCTGGGTAATTTTAAATGTTCCATATATCAGTCAAAACTACAACAATGTAGAAAATGGTTGTGAAGCAGCTTCCCTATTAATGGCTTTACAATATAAAGGATATTTAAAAAATATGACTCTATATCAATATGCAACTGATATGCCAAAGAGTCCTAATAATAATGCTCAAGAAGGATTTACTCATGATATATTCACTAAAGTGCCAAATAATGTACCACATTGGATAGCTCCAGAACCTTTAGCAAAGTTTGGTAGAACTTCATCTGGAAATCAAAATGTAGTTAATATAACAGGCTCTTCACTAGAAGATTTAGATCGTGAATTAGATAAAGGTAACCCAGTAATAATTTATTTAACATCTATGTTTAAAACACCAGGCACTTGGATAGAAGGGGCACCATTAAATTTACATGTTCAATTATTAACAGGTTATAACAAAATAACTAAAGAACACTTAATTGTTGATCCTTGGACTTATACAACGGGTAGAACTAAATGGATAATGCCACAACAAACAGTTGAAAGTATATACAATGCTTTAGGAAGACAAAGCATTGCGATAAGATGATAAATATTTACTTTATTATAATCAATATATTAGGATTTTTTCTAATACTTATTGATAAGATTAAAGCCTGTAAAAACAAATGGCGGATAAGAGAAAATACTCTAATATTTCTAGCAATAATAGGTGCCGGTCCAGGTGAAATAATATCAATGTTAATTTTTCATCATAAGACAAAAAAGAATAAATTTATTATCCTTATCCCAGTAATTATAATAGTTCAAATTATTATCTACGTAATTTTAAAATAAAAGATGCTTACACATCTTTTTTGTTCAACAAAAAGTTTTTTAAAAACCCTAAAACTAAAAATAAGAAGCTAAGCTTCTTATTTTTTAGAGCGATCTATCATTTCATTTATTGTAGTTCCAACAGTTGCTAGATTTTGCAATTCACTTGGTACAATGATTTTAGTAGCGTTACCATTAGCAACTTTAACCATTGCCTCATAACTTTTATATTTTAATACGGCATCATCCATACCAGCCTCTTTTAAAAGTTTTAATCCTTCAGCAGTAGCTTGTTGAATTTTTATGATAGCTGTAGCTTCACCTTCAGCCTCTCTAATATGAGCTTCTCTTTTAGCATCAGCTCTTAAAATTGCACTTTCTTTTTCACCTTCAGCAATCAATATAGCAGATTTTTTTTCACCCTCTGCTTTCAAAATTGCCTCACGACGTTCACGTTCAGCACGCATTTGCTTTTCCATAGCTTCTTGAATGTCTCTAGGTGGTAAAATGTTTTTTACTTCTACACGATTAACTTTAATTCCCCAAGGATCAGTAGCCTCATCTAAAATAGAGCGCATTTTAGAATTAATAACATCACGAGAAGTTAATGTTTCATCTAACTCTAATTCACCAATGATATTACGCAATGTAGTAGCAGTTAAATTTTCAATTGCGTTAACTGGATTTTCAACACCATAACAATATAATTTTGAGTCTGTTATTTGTAAATAAACAACAGTATCAATTTGCATAGTAACATTATCCTTTGTAATAACAGGTTGAGGGGCAAAGTCTCTTACATTTTCCTTTAAACTAACAACATTCGCAACCCTTTCAAATATAGGAATAACGTAATGAAGACCAGTTTGCATAGTTCTATGATATGCACCAAGTCTTTCAATTACCATTGCTTTAGATTGTGGAATAATTTTAATTCCTGAAGCTAAAACAACCAAAACAATAATTAATAATATTAAACCAAATTCCATTTATTTCTCCTCCTTCTCAACGACAAGTTTTACGCCATCTACTTTCTTTACTATAACTTTTTCAGAAACATCACAAACTTTATCACAAACAGCAGTCCAAGTAGAACCTAAAACTTTAACTTGACCATAATCATCAGGAGTAATCTTTTTAATAACCTCTGCATGCTTACCAATAACTCGATCATAGTTTGTTGCTTCAATTCCTGTTTTTCTAAACTTCTTAACTAATGGTTTTGTAATTAACAAAGCAATAATACTGATTATAATAAACACGATTATTTGAAGTAAAAAGACATCACTAAATAGTGCTATAACCATTGCAAAAAATGCACCTATCGCAAACCAAATAGAAACCAAGTTTACTGTAGTTATTTCAACAAAGATTAATAGTAAACAAAATATAAACCAAAACAAAGCCATAAAACTCACCTCTTTAAATAATATTATATGAGATGAAACGACAAAATTCAACAAAATACCTCAAAAAATCTTGTTAATATAATTAATTTATACTATAATTGATTATAAAGATAGGGAGTAGCGTAGTATATGGGAAAACTAACAAATAAAGAAACACGCATAATTTCTATTGCTTTAGCTTCTTGGGGCTTGATACTTACAAGTTCTGGTTATGCTATGGAAGTCATGACAAAACCAAAACCAATTATAAAAAATGACTTAGAAATAGTACACAAAAGAGTTGCAGAAGTAAAATCAAATGAAATTAAGCTAAAAGATATAGAATTAGAAATTAATAAAACTTTAAGTGTAGATGTTAAAGATTACCTAGAAAATGTAGATGAAATTGACGCGGAAACATTAAAAGAATTAAAACTAGATACATCAATGATAAAAACTACAGAACCAGGAACTTACACATATACAGTAACTTATAAAAAGAAAAAATATAATGGAACAATAGTTATAAAAGAGAAAAAATTACCAGAAGTAGATTTAACAATTAATAATTTATCTTTAACTCTTGGTTCACCATTATCAACAGATAAACAAGTATACATCAAAGAAACACTAACAGATGAAATGAAAGAGAATATCATCGTTGATCTAACCCAAGTTGATACTCAAAAAGCCGGTAAATATAAATATACAGTTACATACAACGGTATATTATACACAGGTACAATTGAGGTATATGAACCACAGCAAAGAGAAACATCATCAAGTGTAAAAACACCATCAAACGGTACTGAAGATAATGATAAGGATCCAAAAAAGGAAGAAACAAAAGATCCAGAACAAACAGAAAAAAGTCAATAAAAAAAGCATACCAACAAGGGTATGATTTTTTTATTTAATCTAATCCAACAATTTTATTGTCAACTATATCAATTTTTTCATAATTTGGAACTATAGGTAAACCAGGCATCGTCATGATATTACCCAATAAAACTGTAATAAATTCTGCACCATTGTACAAACAAACATCTCTTACAAAGACTTTAAAATCAATCGGTGCACCAAGTTTTTTTGCATCATCTGAGAAAGAATACTGTGTTTTCGCAACACAAATTGGAAGATTAGACTTTCCTAGCGCATTAATTTCCTCAATCTTTTTCATAGCCTTATCACTATACTCAACTGAAGAAGCCCTATATATATCCATACAAACTTTCTCAATTTTTTCACAGACAGATAAATTATCTTCATAAAGAAGTCTAAATTTTTTCTTTGAAGAACAAGCTTCAATTACTTGCTCAGCTAAATCAATTGCACCATTTCCACCATCAGTATATGCTGTACTTATAGAAAATTTTGCACCAAGTTTGATACAGTAATCTCTAACAAATTCAACTTCAGCATCAGTATCAGTTGTGTATTTATTTAAACATACTACCACTGGAACACCATATTTTTTAAGATTTTCCACATGCCTTTCTAAATTAGAAATACCAGATTTTAAAGCATCCAAATTTTCTTTACTAATATCGTCTTTAGAAACACCACCATTATATTTTAATGCTTTAATAGTAGCAACTAAAACAATACAATCTGGACTAATAGAAGCTTTACGACACTTAATATCCAAAAACTTTTCAGCACCAAGATCAGCTCCAAAACCAGCCTCTGTAATCATATAATCTCCAAGAGCTAATCCTAATTTAGTAGCGACAACACTATTGCATCCATGAGCAATATTAGCGAAAGGACCGCCATGAATAATTGTAGGTGTATGTTCTAAAGTTTGAACAAGATTTGGTAAAAAAGCATCTTTTAATATAACAGTTAAGGCACCTTCAATATTTAAATCCTTTGCATATAATGCCTCATTTTTACTATTATAACCAATGATTATATTACCAAGTCTTCTCTTTAAATCATCTAATGAAGTTGCTAAACAAAATAAAGCCATAATTTCACTAGCAGCAGTTATTGAAAAACTATCATTTCTGTTCTCTAAAGTTATCTTTCTTAATGCCCTATCGTTAACATCTAGACATCTCTTAAAAACAACTCTATCAATATCAAGTTTATTACCATGATAAATATGATTATCTATAGCGGCACACAATAAATCATTCGCAGCAGTTATTGCGTGAAAGTCACCTGTAAAATGTAAGTTAATATCTTCCATTGGTACAACTTGACTATATCCACCACCAGTTGCACCACCTTTAATACCAAAAACAGGCCCCATAGAAGGCTCTCTAAGAACAATAACCGGGTTCTTTTTTAATTTATTTAAAGCATCACCCAATCCAATACTAACCGTAGTCTTACCTTCACCATATGGAGTTGGATTAATAGCGGTAACTAAAACTAACTTTGATTTACTCTTATCAGAAGAATACTTAATTTTTGCTTTATCAGTTCCGTAAAGTAATAAGTCTTTTTCTTTTAAACCTACTCTTTTCGCAACATCCAATATATTTTCCTTAACATTACCTTGTGCAATTTCTATATCTGTCATTAAATCACCTCATAATAATTATAACATGAGAAAAAAAAAAATAATATTTTTCTTAGCGGGAGCAATATCTATAATATTACCATATACTGTAAAAGCTGAAAGTGCTCAATTTTATGAAGGAGAGTATATCAATAACATTTGGATGAACCGTGTTGATAAAGGAACAATATACTATCAAAAAGCACGTACATACAAACAAAAAGGTACAGAAAAGTATGCTTATTGTATAGAGCCATTCACAACATTCAAAGAATCAAGTCAATACACAAGTACTATCCAACCAAACAATTTAACAAAAGAACAAAAAGAACGAATTGCACTAATTGTACACTTTGGATACAACTACAAATCACACACTGATATGAAATGGTATGCTATATCGCAAATGATGATTTGGAAAACGGCCGCTCCAAGTAATGACTTTTATTTTACCGATTCTCTAAATGGTAAAAGAATAAACATTTATCAAGATGAAATGAATTATATTGAAAAACTAATGAAAGAATACAAAACAGAGCCAAGTTTTTCCAATGCAACTTATAACATAGTTGCTGGTGAAGAACTATCTCTTTGGGATGCAAACGGTGTAATCAATAACTACACAACTAAAAATAAAAACGCAACCATAGAAAAGAATAAACTAATTATAAAGAATTTACCGGTGGGCGAACACGAAATAATAGTTACTAGAAAAGAAGTTGCCCATAGAACACCATTAGTATTCTATCAAGCAGAAAACACCCAGAATCTAGTAACACTAGGTGATATTGAAGAAAAAAACGTCAAAATAAAAGTAAGTGTTAAAGAAACTGAAGTAAACATTAATAAATTAGACAAAGACACTAAAACAACCATGAGTAGCGGAGAAGCAATATTATCCGGTGCTAAATATCAAATACTTGATAAAGATAGAAACGAACTTCAAATAATAGATATTGATGAAACAAATCATCAAGTAATAAAAAATTTACCTTATGGAAAATATTACATTAGAGAGGTAAAGGCAGGTACAGGTTATACGTTAGATGATAAAATATATGAGTTCGAAATAACTAAAGATAACCCTAGAATTACATTAAATCTATATAACGAAGTTATAAAAACCAAGTTGATTATAAATAAAAAGTACTTAATAGATGAAACATTACAGCCAGAAAAAAATATAGAATTTGGTATCTATGACAAAGACAAGAATCTAATAACAAAAATCACAACTAATGAAAACGGTATAGCTGAAATAACATTGCCTTATGGAAATTACACTATTGTTCAGTTAACTACAACAGAAGGCTATGACATCATAGAACCATTCAATATAATTGTTGAAAACGAAACAGAGTTAACATATAACCTAGTAAATCGTAAAATACAAGTACCAAATACTAGTTCAAAAGAACTGCCATTTCTACTAAAAATAATTAATATTATTTTGCTTGCATTTGCTTATGTATAAAAAAGTATTAACACTCATTATTATAGTTGCATTATTGATATTAGCACCAGAACAAATAAATGAGCCAAAGAAAATTATCAAAAAAATCACACCAAAAATAGCCAATATAAATATAAATAAAGATGAACAAATCTCACAAAAAGAAAAGCCAATAGGTAAAGTACAAATACCTAAAATAGATCTAAATAAAAATCTATATAAAATAGGAAGTAAATTAAATAATGTAGAAGAAAACGTCACAATTTTAGAATCTAATTTACCAAGTATAATTATTCTAGCAGCGCATTCTGGAACTGGACATAATGCTTTTTTCAAAGATTTAAACAAACTTGATATCAATGACACTATAAATTTAACTTACACAAACAACAACTATACATACAAAGTAATAAATATCTTTGAACAAGATAAATCTGGTTACATAACTATAAGTGAAAAAGAATATGACCAATTATTTTTAACAACCTGTAGTTATAACGAAAACAAACAATTAATTATCGAATGCAAAAAAATAAATAGTAATTAAAACTATTTATTTTTTGTTAATACTTCTAAAGCTTTTTGTAACTGTAAATCATTATCATCACTTGGCGCGGCCATATACTCTTCACTTTGTTCTACAACTATATCTGGAACTACACCCTTATCATTAATCCAAGTTCCTTTTGAAGTTAACCATTTTTCAGTTGTATATTTTAAACTAGCCCCAGTAGATAATTCAAGGGATTTTTGTACCGTACCTTTTCCATAAGAAGTAGTACCTATAATAGTTGCCTTCTTATAATTTTCTTGAAAACAAGATGCCAATATTTCCGAAGCTGAAGCTGAAGAACCATTAATTAAAACAACAACATCATAATTACGAGTTTTTTTAGAAGAGGCGTAAACCTTTTCAGTTTTACCTTTAGTCTCTATTTGATATAATACTGTTTTTTTATTAAAGAATAATGATAATATGTCTTCAACTTGACCTAAATGACCACCAGGATTATTTCTAACATCTATAATTAAAGAATCTATTTTTTGTTTTTCTAATGAAGTCAAATTACTTTTAAACTGACTATATGTATTAGAAGCAAAAGTATCAATAGAAATATATCCTAAACTTTTATTATTACCTTCAATTATTTTACTATTAACAGAAGGAATATCAACAACATCTCTAGTGATTGTTAATTCTATGTTTTTACCATCCCTAATAAATACAAAGTTTGAAGAAGAATTAGCACTTCCTTTCATATAATTAGAAATCTCCTTTAAAGACATATATCTAACATCTGTACCATCAATAGATAAAAATATATCCCCAATTTTAACACCAGCTTTATCTGCTGGAGAACCTTCAAATATATCAGTAACCTTATTACCAACATTTTCATCATGCAAAACAGTAGTACCAATGCCTACATAATTACCATCTATTCTTTGATTAAAGCTTTCAGTTTCACTATCATTCATATAGTAAGAATAAGGATCATCTAAAGCACCTATCATACCATTTATTGCAGCATTTAATAACTCTTTTTCAGAAACTTCATCATAGTAATTATCTCTTATTTTTTGATACGTGTTTAACAATTCACTCTCATAAGAAGAATTATCAACAGTAAAAGCTTTACTATAAGTTAAAATACATCCAACAATAACACCAAACAAAATAGAAATAATAACTAACATAATAACCTCAGGTATGTTAAAGGAACTATATTCATCTGGCCATAATTTACTTTTAATCTTTTTAAAGGCATTATTAATATGATTATTTTTCTTTTTTAACTTGGTAAATTTATTTTTTTTCATTATACCACCCTAAAATATATAATATCACAATAATCAAAAAAATAATATCAAATCAAGACAAAAGAAAAAGACTAAACAGTCTTTTTACATCTAAGATTCTAAATACTTAATAACTTCATCAATACCTTCAATATATGTAGATATTTTATTATCAGAAAATTTAATAATTGTTGGCCCAGATATAGATAATTCAGATGCTTTAGTAGCATTTTTATTAGAAGTATCTCCAACAAATGCTTTATTCAAACCGTTATTCATATCTACAGTATAAAGATTAATATTTTTAGAAGAAGAACGATATGTAGATATAGCACTAGTTAAACCACTTAAATCATCATCCGTAGTATCATAGTAAACTACTAAATATTGACTATCTTTAATAGAAAAACTACTACCAAGTAAAATTTCTTCCCGTTGAATTTCTACTTCACTAGTCTTTGAAGACGAATCAGTTGTATCTTTTTCTTTATCTTTATTAACTATCGCAACAGTCAAAAAGTAAAAGCAAGCAAAAACTATCAACACAACAGCAGTAGTAATAATAACCTTTTTGATTTCTGAAGAATCAAAACTAGTATTTTCTTCAATTTTAATTTTCTCTTTCTTTTTCATACAAATCACCATAAATATTATAACATGTAAAAAAAAAGAGGTAAACTCTTTTATTTCATAGTAGGTAAATAACTAATAGACTGAGCAACTTCAACCAATTCATCTTGGTTTAAAACATCACTAACTAAATAATACTCAATTCCATTACTTGTCCAAGTCAATGAATTATTAGTCATAACACCTAAAGTATCCATTAATTGATAAGGTTCACCGTATGTAGGTATAATTGTAAATTCATCTTCTATAACAGCAGTTTCTTCTACTAATAAGAATGGTTTATCGCCATCAAATGTCATGATTATTCTATCTCCAACATCTTTCTTTATCTTTTCCTCACTAACAAGTTTAGTATTAGTTGGAATAACCAATGGATAAATAGTATCTTCTAATTCAGATGTCTTTTTAATATTTTCTTCATCAATAGAATAAGTACCCATAACTTCATTTAAATCAAAGTAATCTTTTTTAAATGTTGGTGAATAATCAATACTTTTAAAAGTCATACTCATACAGACAGCATGATTATCGTCATAAACTTTTACTTTTTTAATATCACGTTTTTTATTTAATTCAATAACTTGTTCTACAAGTTTACTATTGTTAGGATAATTAACTGTTGTAACTATTTTATAACCTGACTTATCTTCATTAAACTTAATATCTTTAGTATTTTTAATATCATTTATCAATGACTTCAACAAATATATTTGTGAATTACTATATGGCCAGTCACTCTGAAACTTAAAACTTTTATTAAGAGCAGGTGTCAATACATATACTAACAAAGGTTTAATTTTTTTCTGTTTTTAATAACCATTTTCAAAT
>CAVKJF010000024.1:0-14602 GCA_963656615.1 bacterium
GAGCACTTGGTTTGGGACCAAGGGGTTGCAGGTTCAAATCCTGTCTTCCCGACCAGTATGTAATCAACATTGCGAAAGCAATGTTTTTTTTGTATTCTAGAAATGTATAAGAAAATAAAGTAATGGACTCAAGATAGAAATCTTAATAATAGTTTTACAAAATGGAAAAATTTTCCAAAAAATAAAAAGTACTTTGTTTGAACAATCAAACTAAAGTACTTAATTACGTACTCTTAATCTATAAATTATAAAATAAACAATCAATGTCATCAGCCTGCATTTCAAAACTAGTACCATGATCATAATATTTTCCACGTTTAGGTCCTGATCTATATACACCAACCTTAAAGCTAACTCTAATGATACCTTTCTCAATCAAGAAAAGAAAAGTTTCAAAGCTCCTTAATTTTAGTAACTTAATATCATAGTATAAAAAATACACTTTATTATGACAAAATTTTCTTTTAGCAAAAACAAAAGCTAAATAAGTTAACTTAGTTTCTAAACGTCTTTTTAATAATTCAAAGCTCCAATAACTTTGTTTATCAATAATAACATTATTATCGTCATATATAACTAAATATACCTTTTTTTCAATATAATCAACTTCTAACTTAAATTTCCATTTTTTTCCAATTTTTGTACATTCATCCGCGCGAACAATACCAAAAAAGACTTTTGCATTTTTGCATATTTCATCATGCATACCGTAATTCTCAGTAATTCTTTTCATTTCAAATGGAAATAATCCATCAAAAGTCGAACTAAAAAGTGTTACATATTTATACAAGTTATTTTGCTTTGTTTTTATTTCGATTCCATTAAAATCTGGACTTTCGGAACGATTAGGACTAAGACCTAACTCCTTTTCAAATGTAATACCAACATTTCCGCGTCCGTTAGAACTGGCCTCTATCCAGCCCTTATTTTTGATTTCTTTAAATTTAAATTTAAGCGTAGCAATGTTTTGCTCCATAATTTATCACCTCATAATTATTATTCTAAAAAAAATAATTTTTCCCATAAAAAAGAAAAAACTATCAACAAAAAATTATTTTAGTAGCATATAATTTTTTAGGTGGTTAAAATGAAAAAAAACTTTTTAATAATAGTTCTTGTTGTAATTGCTCTATTTCCTATCAGAACTTATGCAAAAGCAACTTCAACGATTGCAATGGACTTAGACACAGGGAGAATATTATATAGTAATAATATAAATGAAAAAAGACTTATAGCATCAATAACAAAAGTTTTAACTGCTATAATAGTTTTAGAGACAACTGATATAGAAAAAGAGGTGGAAGTAGGTACAGAAGTGTTAAAAATGTATGGTACTAACATATATATAGAACCAGGTGAAAAAATAACAATTAAAGACTTGCTATATGGTTTATTATTAAGATCAGGAAATGATGCAGCTGTAACCCTAGCTGTAACAACGGCTGGAAGCGAAGAAAAATTTGTAGAATTAATGAATCAAAAAGCAAAAGAAATAGGAATGAAAAATAGTATTTTTAAAAATCCACATGGACTAGATGAAGATACTAAAAACTACTCAACAGCCTATGACATGGCTCTATTATCTAGATACGCATATAAAAATAAGGTATATAGGCAAATTTCATCAACTAAAAAATATGAAACCACAACTATTAATAAATCATATCTTTGGTACAACAGAAATAGATTACTGAATAATTACGAGTACTGCACTGGAGGAAAAAATGGTTATACTCCAAGGGCTGGAAAAACTTTAATAACAACAGCGAAAAAAAACAACTTAAACCTAACCATAGTAACATTAAACGACGACAGTAAATACGAAACTCATCAAAAACTATATGAACAATTATTCGCCGAATATGAAAATTATAAAATAGTTGATAAAAATAGTTTTGACGTAAAAAGTGAAAATAAAGACGAAATATTATATTTAAAAAAGTCTTTTTCATATCCATTAAATAAAAAAGAAATATGTAAAGTTAAAACTCTTGTAACTTTCACCAATGGTTCAAAAAATAAAGCTGGAAACATAACCATATATTTAGATGACAAAAAAATAGGTCAACTTGATATATATAAGAAAACACAAAAAAAGAAGGAAAACATCCTTCGAAGATTTAAAAATCTATTTACTTGAAAATCTAAAAAAGTTAATACTTGGATGGCACAAAAATCTTACACCAGAGCCATTTGTACCAATTCCTGATGATATAAATAGTTTACTATTTGAAAAGTCATATCGTTCATCATAATATTCCGTTGCACCATCACTCTTAATCAAACCATTAACAAAAGGTAGTTTTACGTATCCATTATGAGAATGACCCGCAAGCAACAAGTCTGTATTTTTATTTTTCAATACATAATCAGTTAAATCTGGCTCATGAAAAACAACAATACTATATAAATTAGAATTACTATTGCTTTCCTTAAAATAACTGAACGCCGCATCAATATCATAATTATTGCTTAACAAACTAGAAATTCCAATTATAATAATTGGTGTTTTATCACCATCGTAAACTAAGTCATAAGAATTATCAAGTAGATTAAAACCAGCTTGCTTAACAATACTCGAATAATCATCACTATCTTCATCACCAAAGACAGAGTATTTACCTATGCTTGCCTTTAACTTAGAAATCTCATAAATAAGTTTTTCTTTATCTTTATCTGAAATATCGTAATTTTTGTCGATTAAATCGCCAGTAAAAATAACAATATCAGGATTTCTAGAATTAATTATTTTTACAAGTTCTTTTACCTCGTCTAGAAAAACAGTAGAACCATAATGCAAGTCAGAAAATTGTACAACTTTAAGGCCATTAAAACTATCTGGAATTTTCTCATTTACAATTCGTTCTTCTTTGACCAATATTTTTTTCGTAAATATATAATCATTTAAAATATAAAAAGTAGAAAAAATAATTACTAAAGCAAGAATTATCTTGAAAGTAATACATACTACTTTTTTTCTTTTTTCTCTTCGTTCTTCACTAATAATTTCGGACTGTTTAGCCTTGTTCAGTTCCTCTCTAGTCATATATTATCACCAATTATATTGTATCATACATTTTATAATTAATTAGTAAAAAAATAAAAGTTATGGTAAAATTATACTGGGTGATAAAATGAAATATGATGTTGTAATTGTAGGGGCTGGCCCAGCAGGCCTATTTAACGCCTATGAACTAATAACTAATAATCCAAAACTTAAAATAGCAATTTTAGAAAAAGGATTCTTTGTAAAAAAAAGAGTTTGTCCAATGATAAAAGGGGGAACATGCAAAAACTGCAATCCGTGTGCCATATTATCAGGATATGGTGGGGCGGGAACTTTCTCCGATGGAAAATTAAATTTCATCCCAAAACTTGGTAAAAGTGATTTAACAAAGTACATGAGTGAGAGCCAAGCTTATAAGCTAATAGATGAGACAGAAGAAATCTTTAATAAATTTAACATGGATGCTGAAGTATATCCAAGTAATTCAGACTTCGCATCAGAAATAAGAAGAAAAGTAACAGTAGCTGGAGCTAAACTTTTAATTATAAAGCAAAAACACTTAGGCAGTGATCACTTGCCAGAATACATAGAAGGAATTTGTAAATTTTTAACTGCCAAAGGAGTTTCATTAATAGAAAGAGCCGATGTTACAGACATAAAAACAATAAATGAAGAAGAACATAAAGTAACTTATTTAGATTCGTTAAAAAAAGAAAAGTCACTAATATCCAAAAATGTAGTTATCGCACCAGGACGTACAGGAGCAAAATGGATACAAGATTTTGCTGACAAACACAACATACCATATCTATCGCAAAGTATAGAAATAGGTGTTCGAGTAGAAGTCAGAAAAGACATAATGAAAGAAATTACCGACGTTATATATGATCCAACCATATTTATAAAAACAAAAACATATTCAGATGAAATCAGAACATTCTGTACTAATCCAGGTGGCTTTGTAGCAAAAGAAAACTATTATGGCTACATATGTGTTAATGGGCATGCCTTAAAAGACATAAAAAGCAATAATACAAACTTTGCTTTCATAACAAAAGTCAATTTAACAGAGCCGGTTACTAATACTAGACTATATGGTGAATCAATTGCTAGAATTGCCAATGTACTAGGTGATGGTAAGCCAATAATACAGTCATTAAAAGACTTGAAAAATGGTCGACGTAGTGAATGGCATCGTATAAATAAAGGTTTTATTGAACCAACACTAAAAGACTGTGTAGCTGGAGATTTAGCTCTAGTTATGCCACATAGAATCATTACAAATATTTTAGAAGGTCTAGAAACACTTGATAAAATAATACCAGGAGTTGCCAATGATGATACATTACTATATGGACCAGAAATTAAATTTTTCAGCAATGAAATCACAACTGATAATAATTTTAAACTACATAACGATAATATATACTTTATAGGTGATGGTGCAGGAAAGGCTGGAAACATTGTAACGGCAGCCGCAACTGGACTAGTAGCAGCAAGAGACATACTAGAAAGGACAAAGAAAAATGAAAAATAAGAAAATATATTTAATAGTAACACTACTAATATTCATTGTAACTATTTCTGGCTGCAGTAACAAAAAAGAAACTATCAAAGAAAACCTACTGGGAATAAATTATGACACTACATCAAACGAGGCTGAACTATCACAATATGATACAACAAACCCTGTAGTAGCAATTTATATAAAAAATTATGGGTCAGTAGTTATGGAGTTATATCCTGAAATCGCACCAAATACAGTGTCAAATTTCATATCACTAGTAAAGACTGGTTTCTATGATAACAATACATTTCACAGGTTAATACCAGGATTTGTCTTACAAGGTGGAGATCCAACTGGAACAGGTACAGGAGGACCTGGTTATACAATAAAAGGTGAATTTGCCGCAAATGGCTATGAAAACAACTTAAAACACGAAAAAGGAATAATATCCATGGCAAGAACATCTGTTTCAAATGATACTGCCGGAAGTCAATTTTTCATAATGTTAGGAACAGCTGAACATTTAGATGGACAATATGCCGCATTTGGAAAGGTAATTGACGGCTGGACAACAATAGAAAATATTGAAAAAAATGAAACTGTAGCCAATCAAAATACCGGTCAATTAAAAAATAACTTAACAATAAAAAAGGCCTTAATAGACTTAAAAGGTAAAGAATACAATGAAGTTGAAAAAATAGAAGAGTAGAAAGCAATAAAAATAATTCAACAAAAGACTGATAAGTAATAATTACCTTTATTAACTGCACCTAAAGCCAAGATAAAGTAAAATCTGTTTCTTATACAAAAAGTAGAAACAGATTTTTTTAACACTAAAATACATATAATAACAAAGAAAAAGGTAGCCATAAAAAGCTACTAATCCTCTAAACATAAAACAATTTCTTTTTTATTCTCTGGTACAAATTTTCTATACTTAATACCACATTTATCAAACATTCTAATAGATGCTTCCATTTCCTCACTGTGATTATCATAGTCATAAGAATGCGAATAAATAACTTCTCTTATACCAGACTGAATTATTGCTTTAGCACATTCATTACAAGGAAAATATCTAACATATATCTTAGAACCCTGTAAATCTTGCATATTTCCACGATAATTTAAAATTGCATTTAATTCACTATGACAAACATACATATACTTTGTCTCTAGTTTTTCACCAATGCGTGCCCAAGGAAAAGAATCATCATCAAAACCATTAGGCGCACCATTATATCCGACAGATAAAATTCTATTATCCTGACTAACTATACAACAACCAACTTGTGTACTTGGATCCTTACTTCTCATAGATGACAGTTTAGCGATTCCGATAAAATATTCATCCCAAGAAATATAGTCGTCACGTTTTACTGTTTGTGTATTATTAACTGTTTTCATATATCCCTCCTATAAACATTTTAACACAAAAGTGCATCCTATATCAATTTACATTAAAATAAAAATATAATATAATAATACTTGAAAACAAAAGTAAGGTCGGGTGCAGTGTCATGAAAGAATTCTTAAAAAATATTAAGAAAGCCTGGAAATATGGAAAAAATCAAAAAAAATATATCATTGGTTATATAGCGTTTAATGTAGTATTTATCTTTATAAATCTATTTGTACCAATTTTAAGTGCAAAAATAATTGTTAGCCTAACAAGCAATCAGTTTAAACAAGTACTATTTATAGGAACAGTTATCCTAATAGTTGAAATATTAAGAAATACTGCATATTATGCCACGAGCTATTTTAGACAACGAATATTTAGAGAAACATTTAATGAAATTGAAATCAGTTTAGGAACTGAAATATTAAAAATAGAAAATAGTTGTTTAGATGAAAACGGGTCAGGTTTATTTATTCAGAGATTAACAAATGATGCCAGTAAGGTAGCCGATATATTTGTGGTTTTAAATATTTACCTAACAAATATAGTAACAAATATAGGTGTGTTTTTAGCTGTTTTCATTATTAGTAAAATAATGTTTTTATACATAGTTATCATGATAACTGTTGTTTTTATAGTTGAAAAGAAACGCATTACTATAGTAAATAAAAAAGACAAAGCTTATCGCAAAGAACATGAAAAATTATCTGGATTTGTAGGAGAACTAGTTCACGGTGCACATGATATAAAAATGTTAAATGCCGAAAATAGTTTTATAAAAGAACTAGGAGAAAGAATAACTCACTTGAATCAAGAAAAATACAATATGAATTCAATAAATATAAACTATCAATTTATAACAGGAACACTACGAGACTTATTTGATGCTGGAAGTATATTTACATCAATACTTTTAATAGCCCAAGGAAATCTCACTATTGCTAACGCCCTAGTTGTAAATAATTATATGGGAAATCTTGCTTCAATAGTATTTTATACTAGTGAGTTTTTAGAAAAAGTAAAAGATTTTAACCTATCATCAGAGAGAATATTTAGTATCATGGATAGTAAAGAGTTTCCAAAAGAAAAGTTTGGTAAAAAGAAACTCAAAAAGATTCACGGAAACTTTGAATTTAAAAATGTTTGCTTCGGATATAAGAAAGATCAGCCAACTATTAAAAATATGAGTTTTAAAATAAAGGCAAACTCAACGGTAGCCTTTGTAGGAAAGTCTGGTGCCGGAAAAAGTACTGTGTTTAGCTTATTATGTAAAATGTATGATATTAACTCAGGTGATATAACAATAGATGGAATAAGTATTAAAGAATTAGACAAGGATTCCATACGTGGAAATATAACAATCATCAGCCAAAACCCATACATATTCAACATGAGCATTAAAGAAAATTTGCGTCTTGTAAAAGAAAATCTAACTGATGAGGAAATGGTTGAAGCTTGTAAAACAGCCTGCCTAGATGAGTTCATTAATTCCTTACCAGAAGGATATGATACCATGATCGGAGAAGGTGGAATTAATCTATCTGGTGGAGAACGTCAACGTCTAGCAATAGCTCGTGCCCTTGTTCAAAAAACAGAAATAATTCTATTTGATGAAGCTACATCAGCCCTAGATAACGAAACTCAATCAAGTATAAAGCAGGCCATAGACAATATGAAGAATGAATACACAATACTAATAATTGCACACAGATTAAGCACTGTAATAAATAGCGATAGAATATTATTAGTAGAAGATGGAACTATAGTAGATGAAGGAACCCATGAAGAATTGTTAAAAAACAGTAAAATCTATCATCAATTATATGATGCTGAATTAAAAAAACAAAATAAGTAAAGAAAAAAGCAAAAAAATCATCACAATTAAATAGAAAATAAGTTCCATAAAATAGTTGAAAAAAATTAAAAGATAGGCTATAATACGAAATAGATGCAAGGAATCTGAGGAGTAATTATAATTTTTTTCAAAGAG
Source organism: bacterium (assembly GCA_963656615.1). GTDB lineage: Bacteria > Bacillota_I > Bacilli_A > RF39 > UBA660 > CAG-877. The sequence continues at coordinate 7,907 of CAVKJF010000024.1, forward strand.
AGTTCATGTTAGGTGTAAGTGAATAAAAAAATATAATGAAGGTAGCAGAGGAGCATGGTTTCTGAAATTAAGTAAGTAATCCCGGTTAATTCCGTTATTAATATCAAGCTATCAGTTAATAACTAATAATTGGTAGAAATTAAGGTGGTACCATGAAATGAAATTTCGTCCTTTACATTGGATGAAATTTTTTATTTATATGAAAGGAAGCGATATATATGTTAGATAAAAAGTATAACCATATCGAAGTAGAAAAAAATAAATATGAAACTTGGAAAAGTAAAGATTATTTCAAATCAGATTCAAAAAGTTCAAAAGAGCCATTCTGTATAGTAATACCTCCTCCAAATGTAACTGGTAAATTACACATTGGACATGCTTGGGACGTAACATTACAAGATTTAATAATTCGTTATAAAAGAATGCAAGGATATGACTGCTTATGGCTACCAGGAATGGATCATGCCGGAATCGCAACACAAGCAAAAATAGACAAACGCCTAAAAGAACAAGGAATCATGCCAAGAAGTATGAATAGAGAAGCCTGGCTAGAACAAGCTTGGGCTTGGAAAGATGAATACGCTAACACTATCCATGAACAATGGGCAAAACTAGGAATATCTGTTGACTATTCAAAAGAAAGATTCACCCTTGACCAAGGATTAAGTCACGCTGTTAACGAAGTATTTATAAGATTGTACAACAAAGGTTTAATTTACCGTGGCGAAAGAATAATTAACTGGGATCCAGAACAAATGACAGCACTTTCTGCAGAAGAAGTTATTTATAAGGAAGACAAAGGTGCCTTCTATCATATAAAATATTTTATAGAAGGAACAGAAGACTACCTAGATGTCGCAACAACAAGACCAGAAACACTTTTTGGTGATACTGCAATTGCGGTTAACCCTAAAGATGAAAGATATAATCATTTAGTAGGAAAAAATGCAATTCTACCAGTTGTCAACAAACTTATTCCAATAATAGCTGACGAACATGCTGATCCAGAATTTGGAACTGGTGTAGTTAAAATAACACCAGCACACGACCCTAACGACTTTGAAGTAGGAAATCGTCATAATCTAGAAAGAGTAGTAGTAATGAATAAAGATGCTACTATGAATGAAAATGCAGGAAAATACCAAGGATTAACTAGAGAAGAATGCCGTGAACAATTAGTAAAAGATCTAGAAAAAGAAGATTTATTAATAAAAATAGAACCAATGGTACACTCAGTTGGTCACAGTGAAAGAAGTAACGCCGTAGTAGAACCTTACTTATCAAAACAATGGTTTGTAAAAATGCGTCCTCTAGCCGATCGTGTACTAGAAAATCAAAAAAACAAAGAAAATAAAGTTAACTTTGTACCATCAAGATATGAAAAAGTTATGAATCACTGGATGGAAATAACATACGACTGGTGTATATCACGTCAATTATGGTGGGGACATAGAATTCCAGCTTGGTATAAAGGTGACGAAATAAAAGTTCAAGTTGAAAGTCCAGGAAAAGACTGGGTACAAGATCCAGATGTTTTAGATACTTGGTTTTCAAGTGCCTTATGGCCATTTTCAACACTTGGTTGGCCAGATAGTAAAGAGTTACTAGACAGATATTTCCCAAATAATGTTTTAGTAACAGGTTATGACATTATACCATTCTGGGTAAATAGAATGACATTCCAATCTTTAGAATTTATGAATAAAAGACCATTTAAAGACTGTTTAATCCATGGTTTAATCAGAGACAAAGAAGGAAGAAAAATGTCCAAATCATTAGGTAACGGTGTAGATCCTATGGACGTTATAGATGAATACGGTTGTGATGCACTTCGCTTCTTCCTAACAACAAACTCAGCTCCTGGAATGGATTTAAGATATGATGAAGATAAAGTAAAATCATCATGGAACTTCATAAACAAACTATGGAATGCATCTCGTTTCGTTCTATTAAACATAGAAGATTTAAAAGAAAGAACCATAAACAAAGAAGAATTAACAATTTATGATAAATGGATTTTAACAAAGAAAAATCAATTAATTAAAAATGTAATCAAAAACATGGATAAATATGAATTCCATAATGTTGGAAATGAACTTTATAGTTTCATTTGGGAAGATTTTTGTGACTGGTACATTGAATTAACTAAGTCAAACATGACTCCTACTACAAAAACAATTCTTTTAGATACTTTAACTGACATCTTAAAATTACTTCATCCATTTATGCCATACGTAACAGAAGAAATATATCAAAAACTACCAATAAAAGAATCAGAATCAATAATGATTTCTTCATATCCTGAAGTAAATAAAAAAGATATCTACAAAGAAGAAGCAGAAGAATTAGAAAGTATCTTAGAAGATATTGTCGCAATAAGAAACTTAAAAGCTTCAAACAAGATAACAAAAGAAGCACTAGTTAACTTTGAATGTAAAAAAGAAGAATTTATAAAAATATTTGCTTCTCAACTAAAAATAACTGACAAGAACTTAACTAGTGATGATCCTGACAACATGGTAAGTTGTAACTACAAGTCATCAAATATCAACATTACATATTTCTTTGAACAAGAACAAGTAGATACAAAAGTCCTAGAGGAAGAAGTTAATAAATTAAAAAGTTCAATTGAACGACGTGAAAAACTTTTATCAAATGAAAACTATATTAATAAAGCACCAGCTAACATAGTAGAAATGGATAGAAAGAAATTAGCTGAAGAAAAAGAAAAACTAAGTTATTTACTAGAAAAAATAAATTAAGAAGCGCAAAGCTTCTTTTTTTATTACAAAAATAAAAGAGAACTAGCCAAGACAAAGTCAAAAAGAAAAATGTAAAAATAAAGAAGAAAAATATGTAAATAAATATATTTCGACATAAATAGCCAATGAACATTGCTATCATAAACTTGGTGATGATATGAAGAAAACATTAAAGATAAGTATCTTTTCTATAGCCCTTGGTGCCATAGCTGGAATAGTTTTAAATAATACATACAAAGAAAAACTAAGTAACAGTTTTTTAAACGAGGGAAAAACTTATTATTTTATTCAGGAAGGAGTCTATTCATCTATTAGTAGTATGCAGGAAAATACTAAAGACCTACTGGTAAAAACAGTTGACTCAAAAAATGATAAACAATATGTTTACCTAGGAATAACCAGAGATGAAAAAAACGCCAAAAAACTAAAAGAAATATATGAAAACAAAGGCTATCAAATCTACATCAAAGAACAAAATTTATCAAATGAAGAGTTTTATAACAATGTTACTCAATTCGATATTCTAATAAACAGTACCAATAAAGAATCTGAAATATTAACCATTGAAGAAGTTGTTTTAGCAAATTATGAAGAATTAATTAAAAGAAAAAGTAATTAATCACCTAATAATATAATGAGGTGATAATTATACATTACAAAATAAAAGATATTCCCATAGGAGAAAGACCAAGAGAAAGAGTAAAACAAAATGGAATAAGTAACATAACTAATAAAGAGTTAATAGCAATAATATTAAAAACAGGAACAAGAAATTTAAACGCAACAGACTTAGCTTTAAATATTTTAGTTGAATATCCGATAGAAGAATTCAAAAACTTAACACTAACTCAATTAACAAAAATAAAAGGAATAGGTGAAGTAAAAGCCTTAGAACTTCTAGCAGCTATAGAACTGGGTAAAAGAATTAATTACACAACTGCTGTAAAACAAAGAAAAAAACTAAATAACCCAGAAGCAATTTGGCAAGAAACACGTTATTTGTTTGTAGGCAAGAAACAAGAATTATTCTATTGTTTATATCTTAATGAAAAACAAGAATTAATAGAAAGGAAGTTATTATTTATGGGAACAGTTAACAAAAGTATTACACATCCAAGAGAAATATTTAAGGAGGCATACAAAAATAGTGCATCAAGCATTATTTGCTTACATAATCATCCTAGTAACGACTTATGTCCAAGTACAGCAGATATTAATTTTACTAAATCACTTATGGAAATAGGGAGAATTCAAGGTATTCCATTAATCGATCACATTATAGTAGGAGACGATTCGTTTTACAGTTTCTATGAACATGGTAATATTCTGAATCAATAATTGTAAGATGAGGCAAAATATAATATAATAGTGAAGAATGGACTGATTATATGTACAAAAAAAACAAACAAAAACAAAAGAAAATTATTATAATTTCTGGTGTAATTATATCAATACTAGCTTTAGTCACATCAGTTTATCTAAGTGCTAGTCAAAAGACGCCAGAAATAGTTTTAAAAGATACCACAAGTTTTATAAACAAAGTCTTTATGTATCCTTTTACAGCCTTAAATAAAGATAAAAACATTACTCAAAGTGAGAGCTATCTTATTCAAAAAAATATAAATGAGTCATTAGAAAAAGAAATTCAAGAATTAAAAGACGCCTTAGAACTAAACAAAACTCTAACTGAATACACACCGATAAACGCTACAATCCTATCTCGCAATAAAAGCTACTGGTTCAATACTCTAAGTATAGATAAAGGTTCAAAAGACGGCCTAAAAAAAGATATGGCAGTTGTAACTAAGAGCGGCTTAATAGGAAAAATTAATAAAGTATACACTAATTCCAGTGAAATAAAATTAATTACAGCTGACGATGTTAATTTTAAAGTTAGTGTTTCTATAAAAAGTAATGATCAAGAAACGCATGCCATATTATCTGGCTATGATCAAAAAAATAACTTACTAAAAGTAATCTGGGTAGATAAAACAGTCAATATAGAAAAAGGTTCAACCGTTGTAACATCAGGACTAGGTGGCTTATTTCCTGCTGGAATCTACATTGGTACAGTAGAAAAAATAGAAAGTGATAAATATAATCTAAGTAAAATACTATACATAAAAACAAATCAAAACTTTAGTAACATTCATTACGTAACTGTATTAAAGGAGAAAGCATAATGATTCCTACAATTATAATTGCTATATCCATTATTTTAGATGGAGTCTTATCAAACTTCTTACCTTACACAGTAAATGCACTTTCTTTATTTACTCCAATGTTAACTGTAGTAAGTATATTTATAATTTATCCATTCTACACAAAAAAAGAAAAGTACTACTACCTAACTGCCATAATAACTGGTATTATTTATGACTTATTCTATACAAATATGCTTTTCTATAACGCTGTAATATTTCTTATACTAGCCGTTATAACCAGGTACATAAATAAAAACTTTGAAGTAAATTACTTAAACATAATAATTCAAATACTAGTAATTATATCATCATATGAAATAATAAATGCCTGTATAATTATAATATTTAACTTAGTACCAATGAGTTTTTATAGACTATTCTATAAAATTTCTCATAGTTTATTACTAAATATAATTTATAGCGAAATATTACTATTAATACTAAATAAATTACCAAAAAAATATAAGAAGATAAATATAAATTAACGTATATTTATTTTTTTTTGCTCATAAGATTAACAAAGGAGAAAATTATGGACAAGAAAACAGTAAAGAAAAAACTAGTATTAAAGAAAAGTGCACGTGGATTTTTAACAAGATTAATGTTAACAGTGATAATTGTATTAATAGGGTTAATAACTGTAAAAAGTAACTCCAACATCAAAAAAATAATAACTAAAAATGTTTATGAAAGTAGTTTTAACTTTGGAGTAGCCAAAAATATCTATCAAAAATATTTTGGAAGTATTCTTCCCATAAATAAAGTTATTCAAGAAGAACAACCAGTTTTTAGTGAAAAGTTAACCTACAAATCGGATAACACTTATAAAGATGGTTGTGTCCTAAATGTAAGTGATAATTACATGGTTCCCGCTATTGAGTCTGGCGTTGTAGTATTTTTAGGACAAAAAGAAGAATATGGACAAACAATAATTGTAGAACAAATAAATGGAGTAGAAGTATTTTATTCCAATGTAGAACCAGTAGAGTTAAAGCTATATGATTATATAGAAAAGGGAAAATTATTAGGAGAAGTAAAGGGTAAAAAACTATATATGGTATTTTCAAAAGATGGGAAGTATTTGAATTATAAAGACTATATATAAATACATTGAAATAAATCCCTTTGTATATATATTCGCCTTACTAGCAATTATAACAGCGTCCTTTTCCATTTTTATTATTATAAGTTTTCTAATAATAGTTCATGAACTAGGTCATTTTATATCTGCTAAAATTCTTGGAGTAGAAGTAGAAAAGATAATTATATATCCATTAGGTGGTATATCAAAGTTTAAAATGTCATTGAACATTTCACCATTTAAAGAATTCATAATTTTAATATCTGGTCCGATATTTCAATTCATTGCTTATTTTATTCTTCTTTTCATAATGCCAGACTATTATGAAATAATAACCCTATATCACTATAGTATATTAGTATTTAATTTATTACCCATATATCCCTTTGATGGTGGTAAATTAATTAATCTTTTTTTTTCATTAAAACTATCCTTTAGAAATAGTTTATATTTAGAAATTTTTATTAGTTATCTCACCATACTATTTCTTTTATTTATTAATAAAGATAATATTAACATCAATATAGTAATAATCATAATATTTCTCATATATAAAGTAACAAGCGAATATAAAAAAATAAATTTAGTTTATAATAAATTTCTTTTAGAAAGATATCTTCATAAATATAAATTCAATAAAAGTATTATG
>CAVKJF010000025.1:0-12365 GCA_963656615.1 bacterium
ATTTATAATCTTCTAATGAATCTACTATATCACAATAAGTTACTAATTGTGGACAACTGGCATGACAGTGATAGTAAATTGTTAGGGCTTTTTGTCTTTCTTCCATGTTAATTTTTCCTCCTATTAATAATTATATTCATTGTTATGGCACTAGATTTCTTATACCATAAGTTTTTGTTTTTAGCAAGAAAAAAGGGATATATTTCCCTTTAAAATTCAGTTTCAATACTAGGCATGTCTTTATCGAAAGTAACGATATTATAAACTTCTTTTCCTTGTTCTTTACATATTTCACTATATTTATCGTCCCAGGACAATTGATAAGCATCGTTTATATTTAAATTTAGTTTTTCTAGCCAGTAATTGATTATTTCCTTGGCTTTATCTGTATGAGTTTTATCTTCTATTTCTAGGGCTATTCCAAATGGATATTCATCTACTACAATTTCTATTTCTTTATTTGAATATACACTTCGATATCTTTCATAACTTTCTACTAAATCTAAATGAATTACATTTTGTAGTAAATGTATTAGATTATCATATTCATTTGGATCTATACTTACCTCTACTTCTTCTTCAGTATGAATTAGTTCTTTTGTCGTACTTGGTAATCTTCTTTTCCAAGTAATCATACATTTAGAAATTTCAGAGGAAGATGTTTTTCTCACTCTAAATCTACCATCTATTTCTTTACTATAGAAGTTGTATTCTTTCATTGGATGATTATATTGATCTGTTTTTTCATAAAATGTGCCTTGATATTTTAATTCATTAAAAGTATTTAATTTGTTTAGAATTTTGTCTTTACTGTTTTTAGAAAAATAATATCTAATCTCTATTTCCATTTTCACCTCGTTTTGTTGTTATATTATTTCGTATATACCTTTGGCAAGTCTTTAGTATCCCGATTTTTTGATATACTATCATTTTCTTTTGTATCTTTTAAATTTAAGAATCTAGCAATAAATTTATCTACTCCAGCTTGTAATTCTTCTTTTGTTTCAAAGGCTTTAACCAAATTACTTTTAGGTTCTGTGTAAACTTTGCCTGATGGTGTTTTATAGGTAATCATTGTACCATCGCAACAACTTTCATAAAAATCAATTGGATTTAGAACTTTATAAATATCAGGATGCGTAATAACACGTTCCGCATCTTCTTCTTTTCCTAAAAAATATCTAATAGTTTTTGTTGCGACATGTTCTTTTAATTCAGCGTCTAAGTATGATACTTTCTGACGAAAAGTCACAATAACTGGTGGTGTTGATGGATACTCATAATCTTTTTCTGAAGATACTTGGTCTAATGATGATATTATTTGAGGATACTCTTCATTACAATGGTAGTAGACAGTTAAAATTTCATCTCTTCTCATAATGAATTCTCCTTTTTTATTTATTATATTCTTCTATTAGACCAATGAATTCTTTTTGTAGTTCTTCTAGTCTTTCTTCAGTTTTAGCTTCAAATCTAGCAGTTATATTAGGGCCAGTGTTAGAAGCTCTAACTAGTGCCCAACCATCATCAAATAAAACTTTTACACCATCAATATCTAGAAATTTATAATCTTTACTTTTGGCGTATTCTGCTACTTTATCAACAATAGCAAATTTTTTATCATCAGAACTTTTGAATTTTAATTCTTCTGTTGAATAGTAGTTATTAATTCCAGAAAGTAATTCTGTTACTGTTTTATCGGTATGAGATAATATTTCTAGTAGACGAAGTCCAGCATATAATCCTGAATCAAATCCTGGCCAACGATCTCTAAAGTAAACATGTCCAGATAGCTCTCCACCAAATGGTAAATCTTCATCTCTTACTTTAGCTTTTGTATATGAGTTTCCAGTACGATAACATAAGCCTTTTCCGCCTAATCGTTCTATTTCATCACTAAGTGACTTAGAACATTTTACATCATATAAGAATTCTTTTTTAGCTACTTTATTTATAATATCTCTAACTATGATAATCATATATTGATCAGTTGGTATAAAGGTTGACTTTTCTGATACTACACCTAGCCTATCACCATCTCCATCAAAACCTAAGCCAATGTCAGCTCCAAGTTCTTTTACTTTTTCTTTTAGTTGAGTAAGATTATCTTCAACACAAGGATCTGGGTGATGATTTGGGAATCTGCCATCACTTTCACCATTGATTACATGTAATTCCATTGGGAACATTTCATATAATTCTTTTGCGATAATACTTGTTGTTCCATTACCTGGATCAATTACGACTTTTAATTTTCTATTGCCAAAGTGTAAATTACTTTTGAATAATTCTAAATATTCATTACGAATACTATAATCAGTTACTGTACCTTCTCCTTTTTTAAAATCTCCGGCTTTTATATAAGCTAAGAAATCTTGAATTTCTTGTCCTTTACAGTTTCCAGACTCATCAAAAGCAAATTTTAAGCCATTATCATCTTTAGGATTATGTGAAGCGGTTACCATAACACCTGATGGTATTCCTAATTTTATACAAGCATAATAATACATTGGTGTTGTACATAAACCTAGAGAAATTATATTAACGCCGGTTTCTGTTATACCTTTAATCAACGCATTATATAAGCTTTCTCCTGATAGACGATTGTCATGACCAATGACACAAGTCGTTTTACCTATTGTTTGAATATAACTACCAAAACCTAATCCAATAGTATATACTGTATCTTCATCTAATTCAGTAGGATAAATTCCTCTAATATCATATCCTCTAAATATATTTTCATTTATATTTTCTTTTATATTCATATTTTCCTCCTATAATCTAATTATACCATATAAAATATTTATGTATAGAAAAAGAATGATATAAAATCATTCTTGTACTTTATTTTCATCACCTATAACGATAGCTTCTACATTAGCAAAACGGTCTACATCTGGATTATATTCCGGTACTTTTTCTTCTTTCTTTGGAGTGTTTGCAAGAATACGATCTAGTTTTACTTTAATTTGGTCTTTACTAAATGGTTTAGCTATGTAGTCAGCAAATCCTTCTTCAAGATATTTTTTCTCACTGCCAGAAATAGCATCAGCAGTTAAAGCAATAACTGGTGTATTAAAATTAGGATTTTTCTTTAGTTCACGTAGTGCTCTTTCTCCAGACATTATTGGCATCATAATATCCATTAATATCACATCATATTCTTGGCCTAAAACAATTTTATTTAAACATTCTTGACCATTTTCACATTCATCGATTTGGAAGTTGAAAGATTCTAGGGCACGTTTAGCTACTTTTATATTCAATTTATTGTCATCAACAATTAGAATTCTTCTATTACTGTAATCAGAATTATTTATTCTTTGCATGATTTCAGCACTATTAATTATTTGAGTATCTGTTAATGGTCTAGTTTCTAAATCTATCTTTTGAGGTATTTGAACAATAAATAGTGAACCTTTACCATAACTACTTTGAACGTTTATTTTACCACCCATCATTTCTACTAATTTTTTGGTAATTGCTAGACCTAGTCCAGTACCTTCTGCAGTAGAACTTCTTTCAATGTCTAGTCGTTCAAACTTAGTAAATAATTTATTGATGTCTTCAGCTTTTATTCCACGACCGGTATCTTTTACACTTATTATTAAAAGGCAATTTTTATCTTTATTAATACATTTTGTAGTAAATTCTATAGTACCTGATTCTGTATATTTAATAGCGTTTGATAATAAATTATTGATAACTTGTTTAATATGAACTCTATCACCAAGTAACTGATATGGGATATCTTCAGCTATATTAGTTTTTAATTCTATTTGTTTGTCACCTATACGAGTGGCATTTACTTTAGCTAACATATTAGCTTCTTTACGATAATTGTATGATGTCTCAATTATTTCTAGTTTGTCACTTTCTATTTTATTGATGTCCATAATATTACCAACTATTTCTAGTAAGGTACGAGATGCCGCGATTACATCTTCTAAGTCTTCTTTCATTTCAGCTGGGACATTATTTCTTTCAGCCATATCTTCTGATAGACCTACAATAGCGTTTAATGGTGTTCTAATTTCATGAGACATGCTAGATAAGAATTCACTTTTAGCGTTGTTAGCTCTTTCAGCCTGCTCTTTAGCTATGTTTAACTCACCTATCATTTTCATATCCGGATTTTCTATTGTGAAATACATTATTATTGAAACATATGCCATTATAAATGGTTCAAATATTATATTTGGGAATAAAGTTCTTATAATTACTCCTATTATAAGTAACAATAACATAGCATATACTGGTAAGTATTTTTTATTATTTATCTCAATTCTTTTCTTTGCAATAGAAATTGCGGCAATTCCTATAATACTACCTATAATAAAGATTACATTAACAAAAGTAACTATATACGATATGCCGGATGAATCTAAAATTTCATTTGTATTTATGACATCTATTTTTGAAAATAAAATTAATGAAGCAAATACTGTATTTATGGTAATTACCAATTTATCAAAAATACTGTTTTTCTTACCATTACCTAAAGATATTGTATAGACATATAGTAATAAATACATTAGCCAGTATGTCATAAATAAATAATCTATTTTTAATAGTAAACCAATGAGACTTGGATTTACTCCTGGTACTTTTTTAGCAATTATTATAACAATTATATCGTATAAGGCTTGAATAAAATTTATGGTTAAAAGTTTACGATATAATTTTGTTTCTTCATTTTCGGCATTTCTTTTAGTTCTAAATATTATATTTACTAATAATGTTATTAGAAATGTTGTTATTGGAAAATATATACAGCTCATTTACTACACCTCTATTTTTGTATTCTTTTAAATAAGTATAGCATAAAAAAATGCATTTTTTAATCTTTTCTTAACAAAAATGCATTTTCTTTTTTAGGTATTAATTTTTTTGTAAACTGGTATGCTTCATCTTGAGAAACTTCGCCTTTATTTCTAAATGTACGGTTTCTTAAAGTATCTCTAGTGTATACTGGCCATTCTCCTAATTTCCAATCGAGAAAGCGTTCATAATAGTCTGGTCCAAAGTCTCTTCGATCACCAATACCAGTACTTTCCCATACTTCATATTTAAGAGTTGCCATTTCATCTCTTAGAGCTTCTTTAGCTTCTGTTTCTTTTTCTTTTGTATAATTTCCTTTTGGAATATAGTCTGATACTTCAAAGTTTTTTCCTATATTGACGATAAATTCATTACCATATTGTTCCATACCTATTGGTATTATAGTAGCATCTGTTCTATATGCCATTTCTATTACTCCAGGATATAATGGAAGCATTGGTCTACATGGATCTAAGTTCCAAATACCTTCTGGATACATTAATATATTACCACCTTGTTCAAGAACTCTAACAGCAGTTTCTTTAGCAACATGTCTATCACTTTTTGAATCTGTATCAACGTAAACTGTACCATTTAGATCAGCAATAAACCCATCGAAATTTCTATACATTGTTTCTGGGTCGCCACATAGTATGTGTGCTTGTTTTGGTGTTGCCTCACAAACAATTTCCAAGTCATATCTTCCTATATGACTAACAGCGTAGATAATTGGTCTTCCATTTTCAGTGTGTGATTTATCATCAAGTAGTTCTAGTTTTCTACCAGTGAAGGCCCTTTGTAGACGTAGTGCTTTTACTAATAATGGTTTTATAGTTTGTCTAAATTTGATACCTTTTACTTTTTCATTTTTTAAATATATATATTCTCTTAAGTCACGGTAATAATCTATCATTTCTTCTTTTGACATTCTCATTATTTCAAATTCAGATACCGGCTTAAACCCTTCTTTCATAGTAAACCCTCTTTCTTCTCGAATGGCTGTATTATATCATATTTCGCCTTATTAGTCAATTCAAATGTAGTTTATAGGTTTACTTTTTAACCTAATTATTAATTTTTCTTAAATTTTATTTTATTTAACCTATTGTCTTTAAAATTAATTCATAAGCCTTTTTTACGTCATAGTCTTTTCCTACTTCTATTCCAAATGATTTGATAGTGTTATACATCTTTATTTTTTCTTCTAAGACTTCTTTATTACTTTTACCTGAAAAGTCAGCTTCATTTTCATATTCTAATAATAAACCTAACCCTTCTACATCTTGAAAGGCAAATTCATAATTATTATTACTATAAACAATAACATCATAATGAACACTTACAAGTTTTTTAAAATTTATTTTTTCAAATAATTCTTGAGCTTTTTTCGTATCATCAATTGAGACATTTATCTTTTCTTCCGATATTACAATTCCAGCTTTAGAATATTCTTTATTTTTATATGTTAATTTTTTAAATTCAGCTTCAGCAGTTTTTAAATATCTTATTAGGACACAAGAACTTAATACTTCTAATATATTATTCTTATCAACTTTAAGTTCTTTTGGACAAACATAGTCATCTTCAACTCTACTTTTTCTAATTAACTTAAAGCCTTTTGATGTTAGTAATTCATCAATTTCTTCTAATGTATTTTTAACTTTTACGGTTACTTCTATTGTTTCATACTCTTCACTCCTAAAACTAATTATACTTAATATTTTAATTTTTTTCTACTATGAAGCAACAACATTTATCAAAGCCAGGGACATCTTCAATTATTTTGTTTTCGATAACTTTTAGATTACTATTTTCTATTTCTTTAAGCATATTTGGAATGGACTTTATTCTACATGAAGTTGAGGCAACAATTACTTTTTTATTAATATTTATGCTTGTTCTTTCAACTTCATTGAAGGCCGTATTGATATCTGATTTATACTCTTCTTTACCATTGCCCATAGCGATAATTAAAGCTTTTCCAGTGTTACTTAGATGTTCATAGATAAAATTATAAAATTTTTGGCGATGTTTTTCTTCTACAAACATATGAATTACAGCTACTGAATAGATAAAATCATACTCACCTGGTAGGGTGTCTTGCATTAAGTCAAATTGTTTAAAATTATTTGGATATTTATTATTAGTTAATTCCTTACATTTATTTACAGCACTTATTGAATATTCTAAGGCTAGGACATTATAACCTTTATCAAGTAAAAATATAGCGTCTCTTCCTTCTCCAGAACCTAGTTCTAATATTTTACTATTTTTAGAAATTTTATATTTATTTATGGTATTAAGAACTTCAGGCGTTGGCTTGGGTATTTCCCATAGATTATTAGATTCATGAACTTTTTTATACCTTTCTTCATAGGCTTTATAGTATTCATCTTTCATAAAAGCTCCTCCTTAATTATTTTTTCCTGAATATATTTTCATTTAGATTTTAATTTTTGTCAATAGAAAAAGTAGTTACTAAAAATAACTACTTTTGACTTTGTTCTTGTTTTATCCTTCTAATCTCTTTAGCTTTCGCAATAAATTCTTTTCTTATATCTTTAAATTTATGAGATTTATCTTTAGCATGTGGGAAGGCATTTATCAAACGTTTTGTTAGGAAGTTGTTATGCAACTCTTCTATTATTTTGCTCTTTACTTCGTTTGTATTGTCTTCGCCATATCTTTTGAAACTTTTATTAAATTTTATAACTGTAGTTCCTGATACTATAGTGTCGGCATAGAAGATTATTGATAAAATGATACTTATTGTTACCATCATATTATTAGGCAATAATAATATCAAGTTTTCTAGCCAAGGATTTAGATATTCTACTACTAAGACACCAGCAAGGCCGAATAGCACTCCATTTTGAAGACATATTCTTCCGTTAATATTAAACTTTTTATCAGAGTAGTCCCACCAGCGTAAATGGAATATCTTTTCAGCAACTAGGCTACATAAATATTCAATTGTTAAGCAAACGGTCATACTCATTATGAATAAAGCTACAATATCACCTTTATATTTTTGAAGAGTTAAAATCATAGCCATAGAACCGTAGCCAAAAATTGGGATATATGGTCCTACTAAGAATCCTCTATTTAAAACAATTTTTTTCTCTGCCATACTTACTGCTGTTGACTCTACAATGTATCCTATAAAGGAATAAATAAAGAATAATAAAAATAAATTATAATAATTGTACTCCATATTACACCTCTTATATTAATTGTGATAGTAATAAAATAATTACACCTATTGTTAAACCTACATAACTAGTTTTTTTATCAGTTGCTTCTTTTAATCTAGGAATTAATTCACCTAGGACAATAAATAGAAGCATACCTAGAGTAATTGATAATAAGATACCTAGTACTAGTGAAGAAATTGTTGTTAGGTTTAGGAAGAACATAATTAAGCCACCTAGGAATGTTGATAATGATACAAGTCCTATAATACTTAAAGTTTTCCAGATATTATCATTGCTTTGATAGAATGTAGCTGCTATAACCATTCCTAAAGGAATGTTATGAAAACCAATTCCTAGAGTTAGAGCTAAACCGATATTAGTTTCCGTAAGAAAAGTTGAATATACAGCCATTCCTTCTATTACATTGTGTAATACTAAAGCAAGAGACGTTATAACACCTATATGAATTAAATTATTTTTTCTTTCTTTTTTAGTCATAGAACTATCTTCATGATCTGGAATAAATTTATCAAGTAATTTTAATATTCCATAACCTAAAGCTGTACAAATTATAAATACAAAGATATATTTTATACCTAAATTTTCAATTATTTCTGGTAAAAGGTCTGTTACTATTAACATAGCAATTACACCTAGAGCTAACCCTAAGGAAAAGTCTACTACCTTTTCTTTTTTCTTTACTAGGAAGGCAAGTATTGCTCCTATTAAAATAAATATTCCTAATAATAGTGTTGTTAGTAGTCCTAATTTAACTTTGTCCATATTATGCAACTCCTATCATTATTAATACTATTAGAGCTAAGATTAGACGATATATCATAAATATTTTAAAGTTATGATTATGTAAGTATTTTAATAAGTATTTAATACATAATAATCCTACTATAAATGATATTAAGATTCCTAAAATAAAGGTTCCAATATTTCCTGCTATGACTGTCCAGGTTGCCTTCTTAAATAGTTGTAAAACTAAGGCACCAGCTACGACAGGGGCACTTAAATAGAAGGAAAACTTTGCAGCATCTTCTCTATTTAAGCCTAAAACTCTTCCAGTTGCGATTGTTGTTCCAGATCTTGAAAATCCTGGAATTAAAGCTAGAACTTGACTACAACCAATGATTATAGCGTCCTTAATAGTCATTTTTTTAATAGTCTTTTTATCGTCTGAATATTTGTCAGCGCAATATATTATGATACCCATGATAGCAAGGGCTAAAGCTATGATAACATAGTTATTTCTAATAGCGTTTTCAATAACATCTTCAAACAACACTCCAGCAATGGCTGCTGGAACTGTTGCAGCTACTAGGTACCATAAAATTTTTCCTTCATCATCTTTTACACCTTTAGTAAAACCTTTACTAATCATATTAATAAAGTCTTTAAAGAAGTATATTCCTATAGCTAGAAGGGTACCAAAATGAAGTGCTAAATCAAATGTTAAAGCAAGATGGGCATCCATTCCAGCACCTATTCCAAATAAATCTCTAAAAATTATTAAATGTGCTGATGAAGATATTGGTAAAAACTCCGCAATTCCCTGAATAAATCCTAAAATAATTATTGATATAAAATCCATATGTTTCTCTCCTAATTTTCAAATAATGGCATAATTATTGGTACAACGTGTTTTTTACGTGAAACACAACCTGGTACGAAGTATCCTTCTGGTATTCTATCTTTAGCATAAGCTAAAGCCATTACGTCAGCACCATGGTTATTAAAGATTACATAACTACCATTTTTAATGATATCTGTTACATATAAAGCTACTAAATTATAATTATTAGCTTCACTTACTTCATCTAATACATGGATATATTCTTCCATATCTTTTTGTATTTCATCAAAGTTCATAGTAAAGAATTGACCAATGGCAAACTTCTTTTCACCTACTGTATAAATCTTAAAGTCATTATATAAGACATCTTCTTTACTCATACCTTCTAATGAAGTACCAGCTTTTAATAAGTCCATACCATATTCTTTATAGTTTACACCTGCTACTTTTGATAAGTATTCAACTGCTTCTATATCTCTTGGCGTTGTTGTTGGACTCTTTAAGATTAAAGTATCAGATAAGATTCCTGATAATAATGCTCCTGCGATATGAGTAGGCATTTCTATTTTTCTTTCCTTATATAATAAATATACAATTGTACAAGTTGAGCCAACAGCCATATTTCTAAAGTTAATTGGACTATTTGTTGTGATACTACCTAAGTTATGATGGTCAATTATTTCTAATATTTCAGCTTCTTCTAGACCTTCAACACTTTGTAATTTTTCATTATGATCAACTAAAATTACTTTCTTAGGATGTTTTTCGGATAAGTCTGTTATTTTTAATAGTCCTAAACATTTATTACGACGATCTACTATTGGATAATTTGTATGTTTTAATTTATTGTTTATATCAGTAACATTATCTACAAAGTCTGTAACTTCAAATTTTACCGGAGTTGGACATCTAAGCATTGTTTTGATATAGTTAGCTAAAGTTACTAGTTTAGTTATATGATATGTAGTATATGGTGTTCTAATTATATTTACTTTATTTTGACGAGCTATTTCTAAGTGTTCATCTTTAATTCTAGCGTCTCCTGATAAAATAAGTAATTTTACTTTAGATCTAACAGCGTACTCAATAATACTATGTCTATCACCAACGATTAAAATCATATCAGAATCTAATTTTACAGTTTCCATAAAAGTAGTACTACGATAAGCAGCTACTAAGATACGTCCAATGATTTCATCATCAAATTTCAATACTTCGCTTGCTTTTAAAACATTTAGTAAGTTAGCATATGATGTATATAAATCATCAGTATTTTCATTAATAATTACATGAGATAAATCTTTAATAGTAATTAGTCCTGTAAAATAGTTTTTATCATCTACTATCGGAATACCGGTTAAACTCTTTTCTAGCATCTTTTGATATCCTGTATAGATAGAATCTGTTTCTTTAATAAAGAAATTCTTATGATAATCAATATCCTTTAATTGTAGTTTTACATCATTTAAATATTCGGGTGTTTTAATATTAAAGTATTTTAGAGCGTACTTTGTTTCTTTGTTTACGTCTCCTAATATTCTAGGTTCTGTATTTTCTCCTAGGCTATTTTTTAAATATGATAAACCTATAGCGGACATTACAGAATCTGAGTCTGGTTTCTTATGACCAAAGATATATGTTTTTTGCATATTTATTCCTTCTTTCATTTTTATTTAAAAAAGGGATAGATCCCTTCATTAACTTAACAATTAAGTAATAAAACTAATAGAAATGTACCTACTACTTTAGCATGTTGTTTTATTACTGTTCCGCGTTCTTGTATAGCGGATATATCATCAACTACATCAACTATCCAACTTTCTAAATACTTTGGAGGTGTAAATGTAATTGGAAACATATGGCTTTTTATAATATCCATTTGTTTTTCACTTAAATCAAAATTATTAGTAGCGTTTTTTAGAGCACATTTTGGATGTTTTCTTAGTCTCGCTACAAAGTTCTTATCAGCAACTTCTTCTTGAAAGAAATCGTGTAATAAAGCAGCTTCTGTTGTTTCTTTATAATCTAGATGTAATAGCTTTGTAACTTTATATGAATAATAGGCTACTCTCATTGAATGATCATATCTAGTTATGCCGTGATGTTTTATTTTTTTTAGTTTGAGAAACTCTTCATTATTACTGATATGACTTATAATGTCGTTAAATTCTTTGTTTTGATATCTATTCATTTTATAACCTCTTATTATTCTATTCGCTTGTTTACTATTTAATAATAACACAATACCCTACTTCTATAAAACGTTTAGATATTTAGGTTTAATATTTTGACATTTTTTTACATATCGGAACTGCTTTAGGTATTATATCATTATTAGTTTTTTTAGACAAGTCCTGATAATATATCATCCATTTCTTTAATGTCTTCTTCGCTAGCTTCTTCTTTATCTAGCGTTTTATTAAACCAAACTGGTAATTCTTCTTTAACTGGCTTTTCAGTTTTTGTTTTTACTTTTTCTGTTTTATTATTGATTAGCCTTTTTAACTTCTTATGTTCTTTTTCGGTAATATCCATAGCGTCTTCTACAGTTTCAATATTTAATCTTTTCCATTGACCAGCTATTGTTTCGACGTAGCTTTTCTTTAGTTGTTGATTATTGGTCTTTAGGACATATGATATTAAAACGTTTACGACTCCCGGATTTAGTTTTTGATCTACTAAAAGACTTTCTATTAATCTTTTATCTCTATCTGTTGGCTCCGCACCTTTATATTTAGCTTTTAATAATTGATATGGATTTATAT
>CAVKJF010000025.1:12375-14118 GCA_963656615.1 bacterium
GATTTATATTTTCAAAGGTATAAATCATTTTAGCTCTTTTGGAATTATCTCCTTTAGGTTTTTTTAAGTAATCTGGCTGTTTATTATATATTAAGGTTGGAAGTGAGCCAGCTGTTTCAAATTGATAATAATCTCGACAAGCTTTACGAAGTTTTGTTTTATCAATTAGTCCTTTTTCATTAATTGAGTCGCATACTAATCCTTTAATATCTAAAGTGTTTAAGTTATATGTAAAACTTAAAGCGTTTATTAGTTCTTTAACATCTTTAGTAAATGTTTTATCGGTAATTATATTATCTGGAATACTTGATATAAGTAAGTTATAATCTATTCCTTTATTTATTAAGATGTTGTTTGAATCTTTTTTAGTAATGTCTACTTCTTCTGACATGTCTAAGATATTACCTTTTATTGAAGTAAAGACATCATCAAAGTTACTAGTAATGTCTTCGTAATCTTTAAGACTTACTCTTGGTGTTTTATAGTAATTTAGTAATTTCTCATACTCTTTTTTACCTAGGTTATTATATAAGACAACATTTAAAATAGGATGTTGAAAAAAGTCATGAGCAGATACTGGTGAGTATATTAAGTAAACATAATGATTAATACTTCCCTTTTTTAAGTAGCTTTTTAAAAGACCGATGGCTTCTAGTTTTTCTCTTGCGATAACTATATCTTCTAGTTTTAATTGCATTGTTGCCATAAGATGATGATGAGTTAAGTCGTCACTCATTACCTCTAATTTATCTAGGTCATCTATTAAAGTAAAATATAGTGATGTTGCGGTATGACCAATTACTGGTTGATACAACATCGTTATTAATTTATGGTCATTTTCACTTAAAACTGTTTTATTAACTACTGTATAAGTATCAGCAGGAAGAATTGTTATAGTATTACGCATAGTTATCACCTAGATATATAGTACAATAAATAGAAAAAAAAAGAAAGTTTAACTTTCTAAAATCCTAAGAATTTCAAAACATCTAAAGAAGACATTTTTGTAAAATATATAAAAGTAAATGCTATTAATAGGAAAGGTCCAAAGGGAATGGCTTTTTCATTATTTGTTTTCATAAGAAGAAAGGACATTGGTAAAGCAAAAAGGCTTCCTAAGAAAATTGTTAAAGTACCTAATAATGGATCTAGTACTAAGCCAAACAAGAACATCATTTTAATGTCTCCTCCACCAAGACTTTCTTTTTTTAGGGCTTTATTCCCAATAAACATAATTAAGTACATCATAGAAAACAATAATATACCTGTTCCAAGATGAATTAGGGTTTCTTTTAAGCCAGCGTTTAAAAATTGAATTATTAGAAAATAAATACTAAAAAATATTAAGACTTCATCTGGTATTATTAAATATGTTAAATCACTAACGGTAACTATCATTAATAATGTTACTATTCCCAAAGCTATTAATAATTCATAACTAAAGCCAAAGCTATAATATGAAACAGCAAATAATAGTCCTGTAAAAAACTCCATATATGGATATAAAACATCTATTTTAGAATGACAATGACGGCATCTTCCTTGTTGAATTATGTATGAAAATAAGGGAATAGTTTCTTTTGGTGTTAACTCATGACTACAAGAATCACAATGAAGTTTATTCCCTAATATTTTTTCTTTCTT
Source organism: bacterium (assembly GCA_963656615.1). Lineage (GTDB taxonomy): Bacteria > Bacillota_I > Bacilli_A > RF39 > UBA660 > CAG-877. Next base: position 14,020 of record CAVKJF010000025.1, read on the forward strand.
TGGTATACGCAATCCTAAAATTGTAGAAATTGTACCGACGAAGTTTCCTAAAATAAAAAAGATAATTAAATATAGTATTTCCATATAATTATCCTCCTT
>CAVKJF010000026.1:0-14052 GCA_963656615.1 bacterium
GAATATACCTACACATGTGGGCATTATAATGGACGGTAATGGAAGATGGGCTCAGAAAAGAGGTCTTTCAAGAAGTCTTGGACATAAAGCTGGTGCAGATAATTTACTAACTTTATGTAAATATATTTCTAAAACTGGTGTTAAATATTTATCTTTATATGCTTTTTCTACAGAGAACTTTAAAAGATCGGAAGAAGAAGTTGGATATTTAATGAATTTATTTGTTGAATGTTTTAATTCTAAATTAAAACAACTATCTAAAGATAATGTTAAAGTTATTTTTTCAGGAAGAGGTTATCCTTTACCAGATAAGGTATTAAAAGCAATGGATACAGTTACAAAAGATACTGCTAATAATACAGGTTTAGTTGTAAATATTTGTATAAACTATGGTGGTAGAGCTGAAATAGTTGATATGACTAAAAAAATTTGTAGATTATATAGTGAAAATAAAATAAATATCGATGATATAGATTATGACTTAGTTTCTAAAAATCTATATCAAGATTTACCAGATGTTGATTTAGTTATTAGAACTTCAGGAGAATTTAGAGTAAGTAATTTTATGCTTTATCAGTCTAGTTATGCAGAGTTTTATTTTACTAAAGTATTGTTTCCAGATTTTAATGAAAAAGAATTTGATAAAGCTATTTTAGAATTTAATAATAGAGATAGAAAGTTTGGAGGATAAATTATGAAAACAAGAGTTTTAAGTGCTATTGTAATGATATTGATTGCCTTTCCATTATTGATTATTGGTGGAGAAGCATTTTCTGTTTTTATGGCTTTACTTGCTGTGTTAGGGTTGTATGAATTAATTCATATTAGAGAATCTGTTAGAAAGTTTCCATTTTTAATTAAAGTATTTGCATACTTATTAGTTATTTTTCTAGCTATGAATAATTTTGATTCTATTGAATTTGTATGTAGTTTGGATTATAGAGTTATGTCTTTTGTAATATTTGCATTCTTAGCTTCTATGATTTTTATTAAAGATAGAAAGAAATATAATTCTTCTGATGCATTATTTTTAATAGGTTCAGTACTTTTTGTTGGACTTAGTTTTAATTTAATGACAATAACACGTAATTATGATATTAAGTATGTCATATATTTATTATTGATAACTACAATGACTGATAGTTTTGCACTTTTTACAGGAATGTTTATAGGAAAAAATAAATTGGCTCCTACAATTTCTCCTAATAAGACAATAGAAGGATTTGTTGGTGGTGCTTTAATGGGTACTTTTATCGCAACATCATATTATGTAACAGTTATTAATCAGAATTGTTCATTAGTTTTAGTTATTTTTGTAACTTTATTCTTATCATGTATTGGACAATTGGGAGATTTAGTTTTTTCATCAATCAAAAGAGAATATGGTATGAAGGACTTTTCTAATTTGATTCCTGGACATGGCGGAATTTTAGATAGATTTGATAGTTTAATATTTGTTTTCTTAGCATTTATTTTAGTTCTTGGAGTTATTTAGGAGGAAGTTATGAGCTTTATATTGAATTTATTATTGTTTATAGTTATTTTAGGTTTCATTGTTTTAGTTCATGAATTTGGACACTTTATATTTGCGAAAATGAATGGTGTTTATGTTTATGAGTTTGCGATAGGTATGGGTCCTAAGTTATTTAGTAAAAAAGGTAAGGAAACTGAGTATTCTATTAGAGCTGTTCCAATTGGTGGGTTTTGTCAATTGGCTGGTGAGGATGTAGGAGAAGATGATTTACAAAAAGTTCCTAAAAAGAGGAGATTACAATCAAAGACTGCTTTTCAAAGATTTTTAATAATGTTCTTTGGAGCTGGTAATAACTTTATTTCAGCTATATTGATAATCTTTATTATTGGATTATTCTTTGGTAGTACTTCTATGAAACCAGTTATTACAACAGCTGAAGAAGGTTATCCTGCATATGAAGCTGGTATTTCAGCAGGAGATGTAGTTAAAGAAATTAATGGACATAAAATTTCTTATGTTGATGATATAACTTTATATTTAGCTGTTAGTGATCCTACAAAGAATACTACTATTAAAGTTGAAAAAGAAAATGGTAGTATAGAAACTTATAAGTTTAAACCTATGAAGGTTAAAGAAAATGGACAAGAAGTTTATCGTTATGGTATTGGTATGAAACAAGAAAAACAACATGGCTTTGTTAATGCTTTAGTTTATACTGGTAAAAAGACTGCTTCTATATTTAAACAAATGGCAATTACTGTTGGCTATTTATTTACTGGTGGAATTAAGTTAAGTCAATTATCTGGTCCAGTTGGAATTTACTCTGTTGTTGGTGAACAAAGTAAGGCTGGAATTGCTAGTATTTTATACTTGGTTGCTTTTTTAAGTATTAATGTTGGATTTATTAATTTACTTCCATTACCTGCTTTTGATGGTGGACATATATTATTTATAATTATAGAGAAGATTAAAGGTTCTCCAGTTGATCCTGAACTTGAAGGTAAGATACATACTGTTGGATTAATGTTATTGATGTTATTAATGGTTGTTGTTACAGTTAATGATATTTTAAGATTATTTTAATAAATAAAGAAAGAATAGAGGGATAATTATGACATTGCTTTATATTGCTTTGGGTTGTGTACTTGTTGTGTCTTTTATTACTGGTGTTGTTCTTACTTCTAAAGAGAAGAAACAAAAATCTAGTAATATTGTTGATAAAAGTGTAGTTAATAATGTTACTGTGTCTAATGATGCTACTCCTTCTGTTCAAACTGTACCTAGTCCTGTTGTTCAGGATAGTCAAACTACTGTAGTTCCTAGTGTACAAGTTACACCTGTAGTTACGCAAACTCCGGTAGTTGCTCCTGTTACGAAAGTAGAGGTGCCAAGTACTGTTTCTTCTGTTACTATGGCTCCTGTTAATAATGTTCCTGTAACTGAAAATATTCAGACTACTAGTGTTGTTTCTGATAATACTGTTAGTCATAATACTGTTGCGCAAGTACCTAGTGTTACTTCCGTTCCGGTTACTCCAGTAGTACAACAAACTGTACAGCCAGTATCTCAATCTGTAACTACTATGCAAACTGCACCTGTAGTACAACCTAGTACTTCAGTTAGTCAACCTGTAATTCAACAAAGTGTTCCTGTTGTTACACAGACTGTACAAGTACCTAGTACTGTTCCGGTTACAAATCCAGTTCCTGTAAGTAGTGATGGTGATGATGTTTTATGAAAAAAATAGCTAGTTTTTTCGTTTATATATTTAAAACTACATCGAAGGGATTTTGTTTTCTTTGTTCTATACTGTCTAAGGGATTTTTCTTTTATCCAAAGCAGTTTTTTGTGTTTTTAAGTAAGATATTTAAAAAGTCTAAGTTTTTGGAAAAGTGTGTAAAACACTATGGAAAAAGACAGTTACAACCAGAATTTTGTTTATTAATAATTCTATATTTTTTAGCGGCTTGTACCTTGGCTAAAATTTTATATGTTAAACCAGCTGATGTTGTGCATAATGATTTTGATAGTATTACTAAAACACCTGATGATAAAGACTCTGTAGATAATAATACTGGAAGCGATACTAATTCCAATAACTCTAATTCTACTGATAATGGTACCTTTATTACTCAGGATAGTAATTTATTTAGAAGATTTGCGAAAACTCCTTTAGATCAGGTAAATATAAGTCAACTAAAAGGAAGCAATTCTGATACAGTTGCTTGGCTTAGTGTAGATGGTACAACAATTAATTATCCAATTGTACAAACTACGGATAATGATTATTATTTAAATCATTCTTATGATAGAAGCAAAAAGAAAACTGGTTGGACTTTTATGGATTATAGAAATGATCCTAATATGGGTGATAATAATACAATATTTTATGGACATAACTTGTTTAATAAGACAGCCTTTGGTAGTATTGCAGATATATTTAGTGTTAATTGGCAGAAGAATTCTAATAAATCAATTATGGTAATTACAGAAAATAAAAAATATTATTATACTGTTTTTTCTGCTTATTATGTAGCACCAGAAGTGTACTATTTACAAAACGTTTTTTATGATACTGAGACTTATCAAGAGTTTTTAAATACTATTAGTTCTAGAAATATATTAAATATTGATAATAGTGTTAATGTTAATGATAAAATAATTACTTTATCCACATGTTCTGATGATAATACTGGTAGGAAAGTAGTTCACGCTAAACTGGTTGCGGTTTATTAAAGCCTTCATTAAGGCTTTTTTAGTTGTATTGACAGGATTTGATTTTTCTGTTACGTTAAATTGTGAGGAGATGGTACTTTGATTATAGGTGTATTAGTAGAATTATCAAATAAAAATATAGATCGAGTTTTTGATTATTCTGTACCTAGTAATTTACGAGATAAAATCAAACTTGGTATTAGAGTAAAAGTACCATTTGGTTTTATGGAACTAGAAGGATTTATTGTTGAGATAAAGAAGGAAAGTTCTATTGAGGTAAAAGTTATACTTGGTGTTGTTGATGAAGATATTGTTTTAAATGAAGAGTTATTAGAACTTGGTAAAAGAATGCAAGAGAATACTTTATCTACTTTAATTAGTTGTTACCAAGTGATGCTACCTAAAGCTTTAAAAGCTAAGAATGGAAGAGTTATTAATAAGAAGTTAGATACTTATTATTATTTAAATGATGATGTTGATTATTCTAAATTGACTCCTAAACAGATGGAAATTGTTAATTTGTGTTTAGAAAAGAAAAAAGTTATAAGAAAAGAATTAGTTGATATATCTAGTAGTTCTTTAAATACTTTGATTAAGAAAAATATTTTAGTTGAAGAAAAAGTAGATCATTATAGAGTTAGTTATAATGAAAAGATTGAGCCTAAAAAGGAGTTAACTACTGATCAAAAACGAGTAGTTAATGAAGTTTTAAGTTCTAATGAGTCTTATCCATATTTGTTGTATGGTGTTACTGGGTCTGGAAAAACAGAAGTTTATATGGAATTAATCGAAGAAGCTTTGAAAAAGGGTAAAACTAGTATTGTATTAGTTCCAGAGATTAGTTTGACGCCACAAATGGTTTTACGTTTTCAAAAACGTTTTGGTGATAATATTGCGGCAATTCATTCGGCTTTATCTGATGGAGAAAAGTATGATGAATGGAGACGTATTGTTAAAAAGGAAGCTAAAATTGTCATTGGTGCTAGAAGCGCTATATTTGCGCCATTAGATAATATAGGGATGATAATTGTAGATGAGGAACATAGTGACTCTTATAAACAAGATGATTCTAATCCTAGATATAATGCAAAAGAAATAGCAATTATCAGAGCGAAATATCATAATTGTCCAGTTATATTTGGAAGTGCTACACCATCATTAGAAGCTTTTGCGAGGGCTAAAAAGGGAGTTTTTAAGCTTTTAGAATTACCTAATAGAATTAATGGGAAGAAACTTCCTAGTATTAAGATAATTGATATGAATGAGATGATGAAAAAAACGAGAGGACATTTCTCTTTAGATTTACTTGATGCTATAAGGGAGAGAATTGAAAGAGGAGAACAAGTTATTTTACTTCTTAATAGGAGAGGATATTCATCATTTGTAACTTGTAAGAACTGTGGTTATACCTTTAAATGTCCTAATTGTGATATTACACTTACTTATCATAAAACAAGCAATACTCTAAGATGTCATTATTGTGGATATGGTACAAAAGTATATAAGACTTGTCCTGAATGTAAGGAAGAGTCTATTAATGATTTAGGAGTTGGTACAGAAAAAATAGAAGAAGAGTTAAATAAACTTTTTCCAGATAGTAAAATTTTAAGAATGGATTTTGATACGACTAGTAGAAAAGGTATGCATGAGAAAATGATTAGAGCTTTTAAAAATCATGAATACGATATTTTACTAGGAACACAAATAGTTAGTAAGGGACTTGATTTTGATAATGTTACTTTAGTTGGAGTAATAAATGCCGATACTAGTTTAAATATTCCGGACTTTAGAAGCAGTGAAAATACCTTTTCATTATTAGCACAAGTTGCGGGAAGAGCTGGTAGAAGTGATAAAGAAGGACAGGTTATTATTCAAACATTTAATCCTGATCATTATGCAATTCAGTATACTAAGAATCATGATTATATGGGATTTTATAATAAAGAGATGTTTATTAGAAGAGAGTTAAAATACCCACCATTTTATTATATTTGTTATATAAGAATATCAGGAAAAGATAGTAAGTATATATTTGATGAGTCAAATAAAATAAGAAAAGTTCTTGATAATAAATTAAGTAATACTATTATATTAGGACCTTCTACTTGTAATATTTTTAAATTGAATAATATATATAGATATGGAATAATTTTAAAATACAAAAGTGATGCTGATTTAAGAGAAGCACTTAATAAAATAATAGATCATTATAAAGATAATGGTAAGATTAAGATAGATATTAATTTTAATCCTAGTCATTTTTAAAAAATTGTGTTATTCTATTAGTAGAATAGGGAGTTGTTTGTATGGAAAATAATTTTTTTAATAATATAGTTAATCAAGATGAAAATAATAATAACAATAACGTTACAAATGATTCTACTTGGTCTAGTAATGAAACAAGTAATTTTAGGGAGTTAGAAACTAATAAGAAAAACTCTATGGAATTTGAAAAGGTAATGGATAATGCTGCGAAAAAATATGACTCTTACTTAGATAGAAATAATGTCTTTGTTAAAATTATTTTATTTTGCATATTAGCTTTTGTAATTCTGGGATGTTTATATTACGCAATTTTATGGTTTGGTAATAACTAATTTACTTGTTTTTAGGTTGGTGAGGTAATAGTGTTAGAACGTTTTTTTAAACGAAGAGATGTTACTGAGTTTATTGATGAAGTAATTTCTAATTCTATATATAGTAAAAAGAAAAATAGTATTTATGATAGCTATGAAGTTTTTAGTGACTCTTCACAAGTGCTATTTACTTTTTTTGATGCAATATATAAATTCGCTATTATTATTGAAGATGAAGCTTATTTTACCGAGTATATTATGCAGGTTAGAAAAGTAATTAAGAAGTTTGAAAATTTTAATGATATTAATGAAGGTATTAATAAAATAATAGGTAAGATATGTGCTTTAAAATTAGGGCTTTCTGATAGAGAAGATGTTATTGCTAGAAAATATATAATTAAATATATATATGATAAATATATAGTTTCTGGATATGTATTTCATGGATTTCCTAGTATTTATAAAGAAGATATTTGTAAAAATGGATTAGTACCAGATAATTATCATCATATGTATGATAAATTTATTGAGATTAATAAGATATTTGAAAGACATGGTTTTTATAATGTACTTGGGAAAGACTTTAAAATAAAAGGAATTTATTTTACTGATAGTTTTATATTAGGCTGTTTTTATGCTTTTTCAGCACCTATGTATTTTTATAGACTATTAGGTGATAATAACTTTGATATTAATAATTTCGATGATAAAGCATATTTAAATAATGATTACTTTGCTAGTTTTAATAATTTGAGTTTACTTATGAGAAAAGCTAAGTTAAATGATACTGAGAAAAAGTTTGTTATTAAGACTTGTTTTGAAGAATGGAAATTAATAAAGAATAGTGCTGATGTTAGTATTTTAGCAATTAAAAGAAGTAGTGTGGGACTTGATTATTTAAAAAATATTGATGATATTTTGGCTAAGACTTCTTTTTGTGATTTAGGTAATTCCATTGGTAAAATATTTAATTATTGTGATAATAATATACTTGTTACAGAGAAGATTAGTTCTAATGATATTAATATTATTAGTTTGAATAATTATAAAGAATTAAAAAGTATTAGAGATATGAAGCTTAATGATATTAAAAATAGACAAGAGGCTTATAATAGTGATAAGATAATTAATGCTTATGGGAAGGTTTCTATATTAATGATATTAGGATCTCTTCTTATTACTTTAGGTGTTATAGCAACAATTGTTATGTTTTATAAAGGGTGATGAGGATGAATAGTTTAAGAGTTGTTTTTATGGGTACACCAGTGTTTGCTGTTAATATATTAGAAGGATTAATAGAAAATTATAATGTTGTTGGTGTTGTTAGTCAGCCAGATAGAAAAGTTGGAAGAAAACAAGTACTTGTTAATACTCCTGTTAAAGAGTGTGCATTAAAACATGATGTTTTAGTTTTTCAACCTAGTAATATAAAAGAAGATTATAAAGATATATTAGATTTAAAACCAGATATTATTGTTACTTGTGCATATGGACAAATTATTCCTAAAGAAATACTTTCTTATCCTAGACTTGGTTGTATTAATGTACATGCTTCATTACTTCCTAAATTAAGAGGGGGAGCTCCTATACATAGAGCTATTATAGAAGGATATAAAAAGACTGGTATTACAATAATGTATATGGATGAGAAGATGGATACTGGTGATATTATAAGTACTAGAGAAATAGATATTTTAGATAATGATAATTTAGAAACATTACAAGATAAACTTAGTATGCTTGGTAAAGAATTATTATTAGATACTTTACCTAGTATTATAGCTGGTACTAATGAGAGAATAAAACAAAATAATGATGAGGCAACTTATGCTTATAATATTAAAAGTGAAGAAGAACATTTAGACTTATCTAAAAGTAGTAGAGAAGTTTATAATCATATTAGAGGTTTATCTCCTGAACCAGGTGCTTATTTATTATTAGATGATCAAGTATTTAAGGTTTATAATGCGACTATTACCGATAAAAAATTTAATGATAAAAAAATAGGTGAAGTAGTTGGTTTATATAAAAATGGTATTGGAGTTATGACTTCTACTGGTGAGATAGTTTTAACTGATATTAAGCCATTTGGTAAGAAAAGAATGGATGCTCGTAGTTATATTAATGGTATACATGATAATAACTTAATTGGTAAGGTGTTAAAATAGATGAAAAAAGTATTAAATGGTTTTAAAAAGTTGCGAGATTTAATTAAAGAGTTAAAGAAAACTGAAAAAGGGAAAACTATTTTGTTTTTCAGTTTTTGGGGTCTTTTCTTTTTAGTAATAGCAATAATGGCTAGAGTACTTCCTAGAGGCCCTGTGTATACTGCTGATGCTGATAACTATGTAAAGGAAAATGGTTTTTCATTTGCTAGTATAGAAAAAAATAATTATTCATTTAATTATACAGTTAATATAGATGGATTAGTTTATAATTATACTGGTATAAGAAAAGATGATGATGAGTTATTTTCATTTAATAATTTAGATTATTATAAGAAAAATGATAGTTACTTTAGTAAGATTAATGAAGTCTGGGTTAGAGCAGAAAATCCTTATTTATTTAATGACTTTTTAAATATAAGAAATATTAATGATATGTATACTTTGTCAACTTATATTTCTAAGACAGAATATGAAAATAAAGATTTTGGCTATAACTATAAATTAGCAACAGAAACTATTGTTAAGATGTTAGAAAATATTGATATAGATATAGAAGAAGTACCAAATGATTTGATTTTTACTACTGATAGTACTGGTACTGTTAAAAAAATAGAATTAATACTTAATAGTTATGGTAAATATAAAGGATTATGTGTTAATACATTTGTAATTACTTTAAATTATAGTGACTTTTCAGGTATTAAAGAAATTGTTAGTCCAATAGATTAACAATTCTTTTTCTTTTTTCTTTAAATATTGTATAATAGATATGAAATGTTAGGTGATGTTTTTTGAATATATATGGATTAACATTAGAAATGTTAGAAGAATACTTTGTTAATGAACTTGGTTCTAAGAAGTTTCATGCGGATCAGTTGTTTTCTTGGCTATATGAAAAGAGAATTCATGATTATAGTGAAATAACTAATATAAAGAAAGAGTTATTAGATAGAGTTTCTAAAGAATATAGTATTAATAGATTAAAAATAGTTAATGTTGAAAAAGATACAGATGTTTGTAAATATTTATTTGAACTTAATGATGGAGAACATATTGAAGCTGTTTTAATGAGACATGATTATGGTAATAGTGTATGTGTTTCTTCTGAAGTTGGTTGTAACATGGGATGTAGATTTTGTGAGTCTGGTAGAAGAAAAAAAGTTAGAAATCTAGAAACATATGAAATGGTGTTGCAACTATTAATGATAGAAGAAGAGTTAGGAGAAAGAATTAGTCATGTTGTTGTGATGGGTATAGGAGAGCCTTTTGATAACTATGATAATTTAGTTAGATTTTTAAGAATAATAAATCATCCTAAAGGAATGGCCATTGGTGCTAGACATATTACAGTTTCTACTTGTGGAATTGTTCCTAAAATAAAAGAGTTTAGTGAATTAGATTTACAGTTTAACTTGGCAGTTAGTTTACATGCTCCTAATAATGAAATTAGAGATAAAATTATGCCAATTAATAAAGCTTATCCTTTAGATAAACTTATACCTGCTTTAAAAGAGTATTATAATAAGACTAATAGAAGAATTACCTTTGAATATGTATTATTAGAAGGAATTAATGATAGTGTAGAATGTGCAATAGAGTTAAGTAATTTAGTTAGAGGAATGAACTGTTATATTAATCTTATTCCTTATAATGAGACAAATAATTTGAATTTTAAGAGAAGTAGTACTGTTCAAATTATGAAATTCTATGATATACTTAAGAAAAATAATATTAGTGTAACAATACGAAAAGAATTTGGTGGTAAAATAAGTGCTGCTTGTGGACAACTTAGAAGTAAGAAGGAGGAAGTATGAGATCATTTTATTTAACTGATGCCGGTAAAGTAAGAGACCATAATGAAGATAGTGTTATTATTATTAAAAATAGTGATAATGAATACTTAATGGCTATTGCTGATGGAATGGGTGGACATTCTGCTGGAGAAGTTGCTAGTTCAATAGCTATAGGTTATTTAGGAAAGCATTTTAAAGAAACATTTATTCATTTAAATAAAGTTAGTGCTATAAACTGGATAAGAGATGCTGTTGATGAAATTAATACTTTAATATTTCAACATGAAAAGACTCATCCAGAGAGTAAAGGTATGGGTACAACATTAGTACTTGCAGTTTATACTAAAGATTACTTATTGTTTGGTAATGTAGGAGATTCTTCTGGTTTTGTATTAAAAGATGATGAATTAAGAAAAGTTACTTATGATCATACTTTAGTTAATTTGTTAGTTAGTGCAGGAGAACTTACAAAAGAAGAAGCTAGTAGTCATCCAAAGAAAAATGTTTTGATGAAGGCTTTAGGGGCTGCATTAAATGTAGATGTTGATATATTTGAATGTGATATGGATATGAATATTAGAGAAGTTCTATTATGTAGTGATGGACTTACTAATATGTTGGATAAAGAACAAATTGAGAAAGTATTACTTGGTGAAGGTAGTGTAGAGGATAAGGTAGAGAAATTGATTAGAAAAGCGAATAATCGTGGGGGTACAGATAATATTTCGGTTGCTTATTTGACTTTAGAAGAAGAAGGTGACAAATAGTGATTGCGAAAGGACAAAAAATAAATGATCGTTATGAAATTATAAGATCAATTGGTGAAGGTGGAATGGCCAATGTTTATCTTGGCTATGATACGATACTAGATAGAAATGTAGCGATAAAAGTGTTACGTGGAGATTTATCTAATGATGAGAAATTTGTGAGAAGGTTTCAAAGAGAGGCTTTATCGGCTTCTTCACTTGCACATCCTAATATAGTTGAAGTATATGATGTTGGTGAGGATAATGGACTATATTATATAGTTATGGAATATATCGAAGGTAAGACATTAAAACAATTGTTGAAGAAGAGAGGTACTCTTACTTTATCTGAGGCAATTGATATTATGTTACAACTTACAGATGGTATGGCTCATGCACATGATTCTTATATTATTCATAGAGATTTGAAACCACAAAATATTATGATTAAAGATGATGGTCAAATCAAAATAACAGATTTTGGTATTGCGATGGCTCTTAATTCAACACAATTAACTCAGACTAATTCTGTTATGGGTAGTGTTCATTATCTGCCACCAGAACAAGCTTCTGGAAAAGGATGTACAATTAAGAGTGATATTTATTCTATGGGTATTATCTTTTATGAGTTATTGTCAGGAAGTTTACCATTTAGAGGAGATAATGCTGTTGAAATAGCTTTAAAACATATGAGAGATCCTTTACCTAGTTTAAGAGAGGATAATCCAGCCATTCCACAGAGTATAGAAAATATCATTAGAAAAGCAACTGCTAAGAATCCAAAAAATAGATATGAAGATGCAAGAAGTATGCATGAAGATTTATTAACAGCGTTAGATGATGATAGAATGGATGAACCAGTTTATCAATATAAATATCCAGAACATGAAACTGATAATACTAAACGTATTAAGAAGTTAGAAAATATAGAAGAGAAAAAAGAAGTAGAAGAAGATAAAACTGACGAAGTTGCGAAGAAAATAGATGAAGAAGATTTAGAAGAAAAGAAAAGTAATCGTGTAATCATTGTTTTAGCAATTGTCTTTGGTGTATTAGCTTTGGCTTTAATTACTGTTTTCTTTATAGTTCCAGCTTTTTCTAATGAGAAGCCAGTAACTATTCCTGAATGTGAAGGAGAAAAGGTAAGTACTTGTGAGAAAAAATTACAAGCTTTAGGATTAGAAGTTAATACTAAAATAAAAACAGAATCATCTTCTGAAATAGATAAAAATAGAGTAACAAGAACTGATCCAGAAGAAGGTAGAAGTGTTAAACCTGGTACAGTAGTAACTATTTATAAATCTACTGGTGAAGAGGTTTATGAAATAGAAGATTATACTGGTAAGAACTATATTGAAGTACAAACAATTTTGGAAAGAAATTATGGTTTAAATGTTACTGTTGAGAAAAAAGAACCTACTGATTCTGATAAAGAATATGATGAACAAGAAATCATTGGTCAGTCTTTAGCAGCTGGTTCAGAAGTTAAAAAGGGTGACTCAATTATATTATATATTCCTGATATAGTTGATACATTCCCTGATATGGTTACTGAAGGATGGACAGTAGAAGACGCAGAAGCTTTTTGTGAAAAATATAATTTAGTTTTAAAAAAGAAATATGAAGTTACAGCAATATATTCTCCAGGTAAAATAATAGGACAGTCTAGAGCGGCTGGTAGTCCTATATATGAGGGAAGAACTTTAGAAGTTACAATTGCTTCTGAGCCAGAAAGTTCTAGTAATACTACAGATAAAGATAAAGAAAAAGATAAAGATAAAACTGATTCAAATAGTTAGGTGTTGATTTTATGCAAGGACAAATAATTAAAATAGTTTCTGATTTACATTATGTTAGTTGTAATGATGAAGTTTATCCTTGTAAATGTAGAGGTATATTTAGAAAAGAGCATATTACACCCGTTGTTGGTGACTATGTTCTTTTCAGTATAGAAAAAAAATTAATTGAAGAAATATTACCAAGAAAAAATGAGTTTGAAAGACCTAAGGTTAGTAATATTGATCAAGCCTTTATAGTTACAAGTTTAGTTAATCCAAATTTTTCTTTAAATCTATTAGATAAAATGTTAGTACTTATGGAGTTACATAATGTAGAAGCTATTATTTGTATTACAAAAGAAGATTTAGTTTCTGATTTGGAGTTAGAGAAAATTAGGAAAACTTTAGAGTATTACAAAAGTTTAGGTTATGAAGTTGTTTCTAATCAAGAAATTGATAAGATTAAGGCTTTAATTAAAGGAAAGACTAGTGTTTTTACAGGACAAACTGGTGCTGGAAAAAGTACTTTATTAAATAAACTTAATCCTAATTGGAATTTAGAAACGGGGGAGGTTTCATTAGCGTTAGGTCGTGGTAGACATACGACTAGAGTTGTTGAACTATTTTCTTTATTTGATGGTAAAGTTATGGATACACCTGGCTTTTCAGCATTAGATTTTAATAAGTATAGTAAAGAAGAAATAAGAGATGCTTTTATTGAATTTTCTATGTATCCTTGTCCTTTTAAAGACTGTATGCATACAAAAGAGAAAGAATGTATAGTAAAACAGGAAGTTATTTC